>NZ_LN999835.1:450364-628221 GCF_900044015.1 Candidatus Hoaglandella endobia
TTTCACCCATTAACAAAAGCAGTTGATCATTGCTTAACGGCTGGTCTAAATATTCATTTAGCGCTACCAGCGCTGCCACCACTGAGCAGGCACTAGAGCCTAAGCCAGAACCGATAGGCATATTTTTCTCCAAACGCATGGTAACCTGGATCGGAGGCGACCCCAACGCCTCACAGAACCGTTGCCAGCACTGATAAACGATATTTAGCTCTAACTCAGCTGGTAGCTTATCTACAAAATGCCCGACGTTTTCCAGACTATAACGATCAGCGCGCGTCACGCTGACACAGTCCCCTAGCAGGTGACCATTTATCGGCAATAACGCCGCGCCCAACACATCAAAACCCACGCTAACGTTGCCGATGGAGGCTGGTGCATACACTTTAACCATTTTAACCATATTCAATCTCCAACCTTAAACTACAAGGTGTTTAAATATATAAACTATAGTATCAATAACATCTTGGTCGGCGCCTTTAATGTGCAGTACCAGCGTGATTTGATTTGAATAGCGGCAAGTTGGGTCCCACTACCTAAATGTTTGATCTTTAGCACTAATGATTGATCCTGCTCACCACATGGCAGGATTGGCAGCTGCCACCTTCGGCACTGGTTGTTACCACATGGTTGGAAAACCTCTATTTTAAGAGAAAACCAAATCATCGTCGTTGGCATTAAAAATTACGGGCTGCTAATACAAAGCAGCTATCACAACAGCCAACTATGGCTGTGAGATAACGCTAAAATTAACTAATAACCTCCACTGAGGATCTAATCCAGGTAGGTCTGTTAAAGCTGTGCTTAGTCTAGCATTGGTGTATCTACTAAGTGGGAAACATCGCCTGCTGTTTCTACTACCCAGCCTGGCGCCAGCCAGGGACTTTTCTGGTAGCATATACGGGAAATGGAACAGTTTCTTAGCCGTAATCGGCGTTCAGCAAAGGCAGGTAACCCCAGTACGGTGCTGATTAGACAGCTAAGTGCCATACTGTGACTAACCAGTAGAGGCGTACTATCTTTAGGTAATACTAGGCAGCTAGTCAGTGCAGCATACATGCGTGCGGCCATCTCGATCATTGATTCACCACCCGGAATACGGCTATCTTTTTTACCGTTAACCAGCTGCTGTCGCCATTCTTCCTCCTCTTTGCTCAGAGTAGAGATATCACGGTTTTCTAAAATTCCCATATCAAGCTCGCGCAGACGAGCATCGATCTTCATCTTACAACCGCATCTTGCAGCAATAATTTTAGCTGTGTGGCGTGTACGTCCTAGATCGCTACTGATGACATGGTTAATACCTAGGGATTTAGCCCGTTCAGCAACTTGTTGAGCCTGGCGTTCGCCTTTAGCAGTTAATGCACTATCAGATTGTCCCTGAATACGGTGCAGAGCATTCCATTCAGTTTCTCCATGACGAACAAGATAGACCTGTAACATACTTTTTATCTTTTTCTTTTATATTTAACTTAAGTGCAAGAAAGTAGTTAGCGCACTATGCACAACGTAATTACTGCCATGCATAAATTATAATAAGATTAACTAACTTCTCAGAATATATACTACTCTTATATTACCAAGACATAAGGCTAAAAAGCTTAGTATCTACCATTATTATACCATAGTTTTTATGCTATGGCAGGCAGGAAATATTTATTCTAAATGAAAATATAATTTCTACTGAAGGTAGCCAAAATGATCAGATGTTGCTGTCTGTATATGCTTGTGGTATCTCCGCGAATTTATGCTAGTTGTGATAGCTGATTAGTGATTAATCATAAGCTACTAGTCCAACAATTAAAAATATCTTATAAAAAGTATTATCTATATACACTAAAGTATATAGTACAGTAGTAGCATTAACAGTATTGAATCGTTATTTAATCGTTTATCTAGTTAAGATCGTACGTATAACGTAACATGTCTGTATATCATTCTAATCAGCTAGATCTACTTAAAAAGCTTGCTACCTCGGTGAGGCTGGGTCAGCCATTGCGTGATCCCCTTCAGACTGTAATAATTTTATTACAGAGTAACGGTATGGCGCAGTGGATCCAGATGGAGCTAGCAACCTAATTTGGCATTGCCGCTAATATTAAATTTCCGTTGCTTGCTGCCCAACCTTCCCAAAGAAAGCGATGTTTTAAAAGTCGGCAATGACCTTAAGTTTGATGAAACTGCTGCCAAGATTGAATCATCAGTCATAATTAGCCCTAATAAAAAAGTATTTAAGCGTAAATGAGGACAAGCTTAATTGTTTCCAGTTTATCATAAAAATAGCAGATCTATTTGCCCAATATCTGTTGTTTCGCCCGGATTGGCTAGAAAGCTGGCAGCGTAGCGAATTTATCGATGTGATTGGATGCTGAAAAGCCAGACGCGTCCAGCAGGACTGCTGGAAAGAGTATTTATCTGCGGGATCTATGCTCTGCATCCAATACATCTTTAAGTGCTACCGCTTGGCCGCAACATTGATGTTCATCTACTATTTATCAAACCTTGCCGTTATGACTGGGGGGATATTCAAGATAGTGCTTTTCTTAACCGGTTAATGCACCAAAGCACAAGCGCTGTTTAAAGCACAAGAGCAGATAGGTAACAGAGCTGCTGCTAGCGTTATGGGGCCAACAAGGTTGGTACAACTTGTATTTACTAGCGCAGCTGGAAGCTATTTTAGCGGTTGATGCGTTCCTTGAGCCTGCATGATGCATGTCACGGGAGGTAAGCGAGATAGTAGCGTACTAAGCGAGATAGTAGCGTACTAATAAAAGCTGAATATCAGAACATGCTAGACCAGTGCGTTGATGGTTACCGGGAATATCTGCTCTTGGTGAGAGATTTAGCTGCACCAACCAAGAGTTTGAAAGCGTTTAACTGCTTCCCACTGCCAAACGGTGATACCAAAACTGTTACACTTAGCCGTTTACCGAAACACGAGATAGCTATTGTATAATACTGCGGTAACGCGAGCTCAGGCGTCCTTTTCTCTTTACACCAATATAATACTATTATTTTAGTATTAGCGCGCCGTTAAATTGCGGGGGTCGGATTTGAACCGACGACCTTCGGGTTATGAGCCCGACGAGCTACCAAACTGCTCCACCCCGCGTTTATAGATCATATCTTATTCTTGATAGCGAGATAATGCAACTTAATTTTAAAAATTAAATTATACTATATTAGTACGATTACTCTACGAGAGTATGATAAAAGTATTGTGATGGATATTGATGAACAAAGTGCAGGTAATAAACTTAATATATTAGTTAATAACCTAGTTTTTTCTATTACCTGATTTTGCACAATAGAGGTTTAGGTTAAAGAACTATTTCTGAGGACGCATCGCAGGGAATAAGATAACGTCACGTATAGTATGTTTATTGGTAAATAACATAATTAGACGATCAATACCGATACCTAAACCAGCGGTCGGTGGTAGACCATGTTCTAGTGCGGTAACGTAATCTTCATCATAGAACATGGCTTCATTATCGCCAGCTTCTTTTGCTTGTACCTGCTCGGAAAAACGCGCAGCCTGATCTTCAGCATCATTTAACTCCGAGAAACCGTTGCCGATTTCTCGCCCACCGATAAAAAATTCAAAGCGATCTGTAAAGAATGGGTTTTTATCATTGCAACGCGCTAGCGGCGAAACTTCCTTCGGAAAGGTGGTGATAAACGTTGGCTGGATTAGATTACGTTCTACCGTTTGTTCAAAAATTTCAGTTTGTACCCTACCAAGTCCCCAATGTTTATCTACTTTGATACCCCTGGACTCGGCAATAGCGGTGGCGGAAATGATATCGTCTAGAGCTTCTGACTGCGCTTTTGGGTAGTAACGGCAGATAGCCTCTTTCATGGTCATCTGGGTGAAAGGCTGGCAAAAATCAAAAGTATCATTACCATAGTGCACTACACTGCTACCTAAAACTCGCTGGGTCAAGGTACGCAATAAATCCTCTAAAAGCAGAATAAGATCGCGGTAATCTGCATAGGCCATATAAAGCTCCATCATGGTAAATTCTGGATTATGACGAGGCGAAAGACCTTCATTGCGAAAATTGCGGTTAATCTCAAATATCCGTTCAAAACCACCTACCACTAATTGCTTAAGATAAAGTTCAGGTGCGATACGTAGGTACATATCGATATCCAGAGCATTATGATGAGTAATAAACGGACGTGCTGCAGCGCCGCCGGGGATGGTTTGTATCATTGGTGTTTCTACTTCCATAAAGTCATGGTCCATCATGAAACCGCGAATTTCTGCCATGATGCAAGAGCGCACTTTGAATGTTTGGCGCGATTCATCGTTTGTTATCAAGTCAAGATAGCGCTGGCGGTAACGGTTTTCTTGATCAGCCAAACCGTGGAATTTATTCGGCAGAGGGCGTATCGCTTTAGTCAGCAGACGAATTTCGCTGCTGTTTACCGACAGCTCACCTGTTCTGGTTTTGAATAGCTTGCCACGCGCGCCTATAATATCACCGAGATCCCATTTTTTAAACTGCTCGTATTGCCCGTTGGGCAGATTATCGTAGGCAACGTATAGCTGAATTCTCCCCCCTACGTCCTGCAAAGTAGCAAAAGATGCTTTACCCATAATGCGACGATTCATCATCCTACCAGCAATGCTGACTGTGATATTCCGTGAATCAAGCTCTTTACTATTGTTATTGCCATAACGGGTATGCAATTGATCGGAAACTACATCTCTACGAAAATCATTGGGAAACGCAACACCCTGCCGACGTAACTGCGTGAGTTTTGCACGCCTTGAACATAGCTCATTATTTAAATCCAGCATTTAAGGTGCCCCTTCATGTGAATATGATTTAGACATATACATATAATTGATGGATTGGTTACTCATAGCCCTGCTTTTAAACTGGCTTCAATAAATTTATCTAAGTCGCCATCCAGTACCGACTGGATATTACGCGTTTCTATGCCGGTACGTAAATCTTTAATCCGTGAATCATCCAACACATACGAGCGTATTTGGCTGCCCCAGCCAATATCGGCTTTAGTATTTTCTAGCGCCTGTTTTTCTGCATTCTTTTTCTGCAACTCGAACTCATGCAGTTTAGCCTTGAGCTGTTTCATAGCCTTATCTTTGTTTTTATGCTGCGAACGATCATTTTGGCATTGCGTAACAATATTGGTCGGTAGATGGGTGATGCGCACTGCAGATTCGGTCCTATTTACGTGCTGGCCTCCTGCACCGGAGGCACGATACACATCGATGCGTAAATCTGCTAGGTTAATTTTAATATCTAGATTTTCTTCGACTTCAGGATAAACGAAGGCAGAGCAAAATGAAGTATGGCGGCGCCCGCCAGAGTCGAATGGACTTTTACGCACCAGGCGATGCACACCAGTTTCGGTACGTAACCATCCGTAGGCGTAATCGCCAATTACCTTGATAGTAACTGATTTAATTCCAGCTACTTCTCCTTCTGACTCGTCTAGAATTTCAGTAGTGAAACCACGTGATTCCGCCCAGCGCAAGTACATTCTTAGTAGCATGTTAGCCCAGTCCTGCGCCTCTGTTCCGCCGGAACCAGCCTGAATATCTATATAACAATCGGCGCTGTCGTATTTGCCGGAGAACATCCGGCGAAACTCTAATTGGGCCAGCTTGCTCTCCAATCGATCTAGTTCAATGTTAGTTTCTATGAATGTTTGTTGGTCTTCTTCTTCTATTGCTAAGTCTAAAAGGCCGGTGACATCTTCTAAACCACAGATAAGATCGTTGATAGTGCTAAGGATAGTCTCTAGTGAAAAGCGTTCTTTACTTAAAGCTTGCGCGTATTCAGGTGTAGTCCAAACTTCTGGCTGTTCTAGCTCATAGTTTAATTCTTCAATACGCTCTTTTTTAAGAGCGTAGTCAAAGATACCTCCTCAGAACTATTATCCTTTCTGACAGGTCCTGAATCCTATTTTTTATTGGATTAATTTCAAACATAACTTACATAACTTATTATGATCATTCACGATGAATGAAATACGTTAATATTGGCTGATTATAATAAATCAGTGACTATAAAGTGTAAAGATAGTATTGAATTAGTTATTTTACTATTAGCTACAGTGGCCAAAGATGCTGAATTACAAGCTGTAAATTGTAGTTACTACGAAATTTATTTACTTCAATTCTATACACTACTTCGATGGTATGAATGTTATGATCTGGCCACAAGCTGGGATCAATATTAAAAGCAATCCCGTCAAGCATTGGTCCACCTGTCAAGGGTTTTAATCGTAACTTTAGATGCTTTTTCCCCACTAATCGCTGATATAAAACGTAAAAACGGCCGTCAAACAGTGGATCGGGAAACCCCTGCCCCCAGGGGCCACCTGCTTGCAGCAGTTTGGCGGTAGCGATAGAGAGTTCCTGGCTGGTCAATTCGCCGTCAGACCAAATTACGCTTTTTAGCAGCGTTGGATCTAGCCATTCATTAATTAATTCAACGAAATGCTGACGGAATAGCTCGAATTTTGATTGTTCAATCATTAGCCCAGCCGCCATTGCATGGCCACCAAACTGCAAAATTAGGCCGGGATGCAGCTTAGCTAAGCTTTCAAGCAAATCACGGATATGTAACCCAGTTACTGAACGCCCGGATCCTTTAAGGATACCATCACCGGCTTTGGCAAAAGCAATAACTGGCCGATGGAAACGTTCTTTAATGCGCGATGCTAGGATACCAACCACGCCTTGGTGCCATTCAGCATGATAAATCGCCAGACCAAACGGCATTGGACTCTGAATGCGTACCATGTCCTGACATAGCACCATCGCTTCTCTCTCCATAACCTGTTCGATCTCACGCCGGATTTGATTGAGCGCATTTAGCTTTGCAGCTAGAATACGCGCCTGTGGTAAGTTATCAGTTAGTAGCAGCGTTACACCTAACGACATATCATTTAGCCGGCCAGCGGCATTAAGTCTAGGTACAAGCGAGAAACTGAGATCGCTAGTGCATAGACTGATCCGATCGCGATTTGCTACCTCCGCCAGTGCGCAAATGCCTGGCCGGCAGCTACCGGCACGAATACGGTTTAACCCTTGATACACTAAAATACGATTGTTGGTATCAAGAGGGACTAAATCGGCAACAGTGCCTAGAGCGACTAAGTCTAATAACTCTGCTAGTTTTGGGGATGATATTCCCTGTTGCTCAAACCATCCCTGCGTACTGAGTCGCGCGCGCAACGCCAGCATAAGATAGAACGCTACACCGACACCTGCCAGCGCTTTTGAGGCGAAAGTACAGCCGCTTAAATTAGGATTCACGATAGCATCAGCTGCCGGTAGAGTATCACCTGGTAGGTGGTGATCGGTAATCAGCACCGGGATTCCGTTCTCGTGCGCAAGCGCAACGCCTGCATAAGAAGAGATACCGTTATCCACGGTAATAATAAGCTGCGCACCACGTCTTATCGCCTGATCGACCAATCTTGGGCTGAGACCATAGCCATCTTCAAATCGGTTCGGCACTAAAAAATCTACTGCTTGTGCGCCTAATTGCCGCAACGCCAATACTGTCAGAGCAGTGCTAGTAGCACCGTCTACGTCAAAATCACCGACAACTAAAAACTTACGCTGGTCCACTAACGCATTTATTAGGAGATTAACTGCCTGCTCGATACCGAGTAAGTTTTGGTAGGCTAGTAAACCGTGCAAGCTGCGTTCCAATTCGCCGACACTTTTAACGCCGCGCTGTGCGTAAAGCCGTTTTAGTAGTGGTGGACAATCCGCTTGCGCTAATACTGTGATATCTCTCAGTGGACGCCGGCGTAGTTCAGTTTTTATCTTCACTGCTAGATTAATCGCAAGTTTTCATCTATCTATTGTTAAGTATTAAAACATTTTGCAGTGCACTGAGGCATCTGCCCAGCAGAAACTGCTTAATAGTAAACATACAATTATAAACACGGTTTTTAATCAGGTAATTAACGACAACTAACTAAGATTTAATAACAAACAAATATTGAACATCCTGGTTGTCGTTGTACGCTAACATTCTATATAATAAAGAACAGTATTAGGTTTTTATTCTTTACAAGTTCATCTTTAATCCTTCTTGATAGAAAGGAGTTAGGAATGAGTTATGCCATATCAAGTTCATTTCCAGCCCCGTTTGCCGTATTCTTCCAGCAATTTACCACTGACGCTTATTTCACTTGAAGCGTGGGCATTAGTCACTCTTTCTGGCGTGGATACAGTTAAATATCTGCAGGGTCAATTGACCTGCGATGTGGCGTCACTAGACGCGAATAGTTTTAGTTTTGCCGCACATTGTAACGCCAAAGGTAAGATGTTAAGCCACTTGTGTGTCTTTTATAGAGGAGAAGGAATGGCCTATATTGAACGTCGTAGTGTGCTTGATAGCCAGCTTGCCGAATTGAAGAAATATGCTGTCTTTTCTAAAACTAATATTATCGTCGACGATCAAGCAGTTTTACTGGGTTTGGCTGGTTTTCAAGCGCCGGCTGCGTTAAGTAGCCTATTTTATGAAATACCTGATGCTTCAAGTTCTGTAGTTCAATATCAGGATACGACGTTACTATATTATAATCTTCCCGCGCCGCGCTTTTTACTGATAACCACATTGAAAAAAAGTTATTTTATCAAGCAAAAGCTGGAGGGGCAGGCGCAGTTTAATAATAGCAGGCAATGGCTAGTGCTGGATATTGAGGCGGGATATCCGGTCATAGACCTCGCTAATAGCGCGCAGTTGATCCCGCAGGCAGCTAATGTTCAGGCACTGGACGGTATCAGCTTCAACAAAGGATGTTATGCGGGGCAGGAAATTATAGCACGCACCAAGTATCGCTGCGCTAATAAACGCCAACTATATTGGCTTGTAGGTAAAGCAGGGCATCGCCCCACAATAGGCGATAATTTGGAACTAAAAATGGGAGAAAACTGGCACCGCACTGGCACAATACTGGCAGCGTGCCAACTAGAGGATGGTAATTTTTGTCTACAAGCGGTGTTAAATAACAATCTATCGCCTGACAGCGTACTACGTGTGCGTAACGATAGCGACGATAGTGGAGCACTGTTTATCCAGCAGTTACCATATATTATAAATAAATAATGTATCAGTAAGCCTAAAACGAAATACCTAATGAAGGCGGCGACTAATGCATTATTACACAATATTTCATAGTTAGATTAAATAGTATAACTAGTGTAGCATTGCACTTTAGATAGGTTATATCTCAATTTTCACGCTTTCATTAATTAACTTAGTCAGTAAAAAAAAGAAAGGAAGGTAAAAGGTAATATGTCTGCACAACCGGTAGATATTCAAATTTTTGGCCGTACACTACGGGTAAATTGCCCACCAGAACAACAGGCAGCATTAAATCAAGCAGCTGAAGATCTTAATCATCGATTGCAAGATCTTAAGTTTCGAACTAAAGTTAGTAACACTGAACAACTTGTTTTCATCGCCGCGCTTAACGTCTGTCACGAATTGACGCAGGAAAAATTAAAAACTCGTGATTATGCTGCTAATATAGAGCAGCGCGTCCGTTTATTGCAGCAAACTATTGAGCAAGCACTTATCGAACAAGACCGCATATCTGAACGTCAGGGAAACCAGTTTGAATAATGCCTAGGCTCTAAACTAGACTTGTCTAAAAACAAATTAAAGAGCTAGATGCTGTCTGTATTCACCTGGAATAAGGACTTATAGATCCTTAGGTTATACTAAGGAACAGGTTTTGAGAAAGTCGGTAAATTGAATACAGGAATTTCTAGTTTCATCACTACCGAATGCAAATAAATTACTCTTTGTAAGAGAGAATAGAAAAAATGTTTGTTATAGTTTTCGTACTAACAGTAACTGTAACCATCGCCAACGCCCTTAAAAATTTAACTAATAATTTTAACGCCCTGCTCGCTGCTGATAAGCGCCATATCGGCACCGTGACGCGCAAACAGTCCGACGGTAACCACGCCAGGAATATTGTTGATTTGTTCTTCAACCGCTACCGCATCAAGTATTGGTAAATTATACGCATCAATAATGATATTGCCGTTGTCAGTAGTAACCCCCTGACGGTAGACAGGCATACCACCTAAGCGTATTAGTTCACTGGCTACCCAAGCCCTGGCCATGGGAATCACCTCTATTGGAAGGGGAAAGGTACCCAGAACATCTACTAGTTTGCTGGCATCGACAATGCAAATAAATTTACGAGCAACGGCGGCAATAATTTTTTCGCGAGTCAGTGCTGCGCCTCCACCTTTAATCATCTGCATACGACCGTTTATCTCATCAGCGCCGTCCACGTAAATATCCAGTGAATCAACGTCATTAAGCTCGAATAGCGGAATACCTAAGCTTTTAAGCTTTGCAGAAGAAGCCTCAGAGCTGGAAACTACTCCTTTAATTTGATGTTTGACAGAGCCTAGCGCGTCAATAAAATACGCAGTAGTAGTGCCAGTTCCCACCCCTACGATAGTGCCATAACGGACATATTTTAGCGCAGCCCAGCCAACTGTTTTTTTTAGTTCATCTTGTGTCATGATATGTTTTCTGCTTATATGTTACTAAGTATTGGCGCAAGTATAAATTAATCTATGCAGCATTTTCGTTAAAATCACTATAATCGCGGTTTTTAAACTCCGGTAGGACCGATACTGTACGTAATAAATAGGGTAATCGGGCAGAGATCCGATTGCAGTTTACAGGGGAAAATGTATGAAACGCATGGATTAGCGATAAGCCTTAGTTAAAGCTATTTATTAACCAATAAAAAATCATTTTGGCCTTCATATAAAAGACCAAAGATAATCATAAAATAATTATTTATTTAGTTGTAGTAGCCGACTACAGTACGTCGATCGCGTTCAGTTCTTTGAAAGCTAATTCTAAACGGGCTACCATCGAAGTCTGGCTAGCTCTTATCCAAACTCTCGGATCGTAAAACTTTTTATTAGGCTTATCAGTGCCTTCATGGTTGCCCAATTGGGACTGTAAATAAAATTTATTTTTCTGATAAAAATGCAAAATACCTTCCCAAGTAGCCCATTGGGTATCTGTATCAATATTCATTTTTACCACACCGTAACTTACAGCTTCCTTAATTTCTTCTGGCGTAGAACCAGAGCCACCGTGGAATACCAGATTTAGTTGATTTGCTGGAAGTCCAAATTTTTTCGAAACGTATTTCTGGGAGTTATCAAGAATCTTTGGTGTTAATTGCACATTACCATGTTTGTATACGCCGTGTACGTTACCGAAAGCGGCAGCAATGGTGAAATTTGAGCTAATGGAGTTCAGTTGTTCATAAGCATAAGCGACATCTTCAGGACGTGTATAAAACGCAGAATTATCTAAATGACTATTCTCTACGCCGTCTTCTTCGCCGCCGGTGCAGCCCAGCTCAATCTCAAGTGTCATGTCTAACTTGGCCATGCGCGCGAGATATTTAGCGCTGATTGCAATATTTTCCTCTAGCGACTCTTCAGATAGATCAATCATATGGGAGGAAAAAAAAGGCTTGCCAGTGACAGCGTAATGCTTTTCACTAGCATCAAGCAGACCATCTAGCCACGGTAATAATTTTTTAGCACAATGGTCGGTGTGCAACATTACTGGTATACCATAATGTTCCGCCATATGATGTACATGCTGGGCGCCAGAAATAGCGCCTAGAACAGCAGCGGTCTGTCCTCTAGCTTGTAACCCTTTACCCGCAATGAAGGCTCCACCTCCATTGGAGAATTGCACGATAATTGGTGCTCGTACTTTAGCAGCAGCTTCTAGCACGGCATTAATAGAATCAGTCCCTATACAATTAACAGCAGGCAGAGCAAAGTTATTTGCTTTCGCGACTTTGAATACTTTTTGCACATCATCACCGGTGATGACACCTGGTTTAACAAAGTCCAAGATCTTATACATAATTACTTTATCCTATGTTGTCGACTATTAGATAGTTAGTAACTAATCGCCGCTGCCCGAGTAACTACAGTCAGCGAAGACGTCGAAAGCTAGCTGCATCCCACAGCTTACTGTTTAGCGCGTTCTTCTAGTATTACAACTGCAGGGAGTCTCTTACCTGAGATAAATTCCAAGAAAGCGCCACCTCCTGTAGAAATATAAGATATTTGATCGGCAATACCAAACATATCGATTACCGCCAGCGTATCGCCACCGCCTGCGATAGAAAACGCGTCACTCTCAGCAATGGCGCGTGCTACTATCTCGGTGCCTTTACTAAATTCCTTAAATTCAAAAACTCCAATCGGGCCATTCCACAAAATGGTTTTGGCTTTTTTCAAAATTTCAGCAATACGTGCGGCCGAGGCATCGCCTAAATCTAGAATAGATTCGTTATCCTGAATTTTGCTAGCGGACTTCAGTATCGCCGTCGCTGTTTCAGAAAATTCTGTGGCTACTCGCACATCGGTTGGCACCAGAATATCGCTGTTTGCCATCAGACGTTTAGCTTCCGGAATGAGATCAGCTTCATGCAGCGATTTACCGATATTGTGGCCCTGTGCCGCAACGAAGGTATTCGCGATACCACCGCCAACGATTAATTGGTCAGAGATTTTTGCTAGATAATGTAATACCTTTAGCTTCGTGGAAACCTTAGATCCGCCGACAATAGCCACCATCGGACGGGCAGGGTTATCAAGGGCCTTACTCAATGCCTCTAATTCATTGGACAGCAACGGACCAGCGCATGCAATGGTAGCTAATTTTACTACACCATAAGTAGACGTCTGGGCGCGATGAGCTGTGCCAAAAGCGTCCATGACAAAAACATCACAAAGCGCAGCGTATTTTTTGGCAAGATCGTCATCGTTTTTCTTTTCACCCTTGTTAAGTCGAACGTTTTCCAGAACAACTAATTCTCCTTTGGAGATATCTACTACGCCATTGAGATAATCTTTTACCAGACGAACAGAAACAGAAAGTTTTTCCTGTAAATAATCGACTATCGGTTGCAACGAGAACTCAGCGTTATATTTTCCTTCCGTCGGGCGGCCTAGATGAGATGTTACCATAACAAGTGCTCCCTGTTTCAATGCGGATGCGATAGTTGGTAAGGAAGCACGAAGACGCGAGTCAAAAGTTACTTTTCCGTCTTTCACCGGCACATTTAAATCAGAACGGATCAATACACGCTTACCTACTAAATCCAAATCAGTCATTTTAATGAAAGCCATAGTTAACCCTATTATTTGTTTATAAATTATCTTGCGAAGTAAAAAAAGACTAGTACTGTATATCCAGTACACATACCGCATCAGTAGTAACTTGCAGCTCTGTCTCTTCGACAGAAGAAAGCCAGAACAAAATAATCAATATATTAGACACTGGAATGCTACTCAACATCGAGTAGCCGAGGTTGACGGCGTACGTACAGTACAGTGTATTGTGCATTGTCTAGGCTAATTTCTTATTTTATTCTTATTAAAGGTATCACGAAATAACGTTTTATGCGCTATTTTATCTATAGTTAGCGAGTGCTGTAGTTTTACCAGTAAAATTGGCTGTTAGCGCTGAAGGTTAATTCCTCTTTAACTACAATAATTAAAATTCATGCTACCTAGATAGGTCACTATATCGTAATTAGTTTAACGTGGGCTAGATGATAACATTGCTCTTTTGTTCTCGAAAAGAGGGAAGACAATATGAGAGTAGAGGTAAATTATCTGGATTTTACTCAATTCTAGTCTTAGCACGTCAGGGGGGCGATACGCATTAATATCGTTCGTTGATACTACTGATCATGTAACTTGTACTTGTATTTTTTGATCCTGTACGATCAAGGTTATGTGATATATAATAACTATTACTATGTTTAGTTAATGTATCAAAATTTAGTCCCGAGTCTAAACAAGCACCGTAAACAGACGGGCACGTTAGTATCCGATACTTTTCGTGAGAAAGACTGTTCGTGCAAGAACAATATAGAAGGCTAAAAATAGAACTGTGATAAAACTGTAAAACTAATTTATAAATATTTAACACTTTTAAATAACTGCAGCAGGTGCAAGAATGAAATGAGTTGATTTAAAAAAATGGTACGCGCCCTACAGGACTTGAACCTGTGACTTACGGCTTAGAAGGCCGTTGCTCTATCCAGCTGAGCTAAGGGCGCTGAACGAGACAGTGCTGAATGCGGCTCATATTATACGGAGCTAAGCAGTTGAGTCAATGGCTTTGCTGCCCGTTATACCGCTAGTGCACACAGTCCTTGTTTACACTTAAATTTCCGGTTCAGATGGTAAAAATTATTGATGGTAAAGCAATTGCTCAACAAGTAACAAATGAAGTTGCAATAAAAGTAAGGGAGAGACTGACCATAGGCAAACGTGCTCCTGGTTTAGCGGTAGTATTGGTAGGCAGCGATCCAGCCTCAAAAATATATGTTGCTAGCAAACGTAAAGCTTGTAAAGATATTGGCTTCATTTTCCTCTTCTATAATTTTCCTGTGACGGTGACCGAGTCAGAATTGCTGACTCTCATTGATCAGTTAAATGACGATAGCCATGTAGACGGTATTTTAGTGCAGTTACCACTACCAGCAGATATTGATAATCTCAACATACTCGAACGTATTTCACCAGATAAAGATGTAGACGGTTTTCATCCGTATAATATTGGTCGTCTATGTCAGCGCGCGCCGTTACTACGCCCCTGTACCCCGCGCGGTATCGTGACATTACTTGAGCGTTACCGTATTAATACTTTTGGATTGAATGCTGTTGTAGTTGGTGCCTCCAATATTGTTGGTAGACCCATGAGTCTAGAGTTATTACTAGCCGGTTGTACCGTGACTATAACCCACCGTTTTACGCGAGATTTGCAGCAGCATATTAAAAATGCTGATCTACTAGTAGTTGCGGTAGGCAAAGCGGGCTTTATTCCCGGCAAGTGGCTCAAATACGGTGCGGTGGTAATTGATGTGGGGATTAATCGACTAGCTAATGGTAAAATAGTTGGCGATGTCGATTATACTGCAGCTATTGAACGAGCAGCCTACATTACTCCAGTTCCAGGCGGTGTTGGTCCTATGACAGTAGCTATGCTAATGCAAAATACCTTGCATGCATGCGAAAAATATCACGATACAACGGCGTTATAACAAAACCTAACATCGCTATGTTAAATATAGCGTAATATAACGTTAGCAACGGCGCCAGGTGGTACCCTGTGGGCCGTCCTCTAATACGATTCCCATCGCGATTAGTTTATTTCTAGCTTCGTCAGCTAGAGCCCATTGGCTAACTTTACGTGCTTCGTCTCGCTGCTGAATCAATGCTTGTATTTTAATTTCTTCACCAGTATCATTTCCTGCCCATTTCTGTAGGTAAGCAACAGGATCCTGTTCCAGTAGACCTAAAACACTAGCCAATTGACGTAAAGTGGCCGCCATTCCCTGCGCCGCTGCAGGATTTTTGCTCTTTAAACGATTGACTTCGTGGGAAAGATCGAACAGTACTGAATAGGCTTCAGGAGTGTTAAAGTCATCATCCATTGCAGCGATGAACTGTGTGATGAATGGTTCTCCGCCGGCAGGACTGACCGTTGCATCGGTATCGCGTATAGCGATATAAAGCCGCTCAAGCGCCGCTTGCGACTGTTTTAGCTTATTTTCACTGTAGTTAAGCTGGCTGCGATAATGGCAAGAGATAAGAAAATAACGTACTGTTTCAGCATCATAATAAGTTAGTACATCGCGCAAATTAAAGAAATTACCTAGAGATTTAGACATTTTTACACGATTTACGATTACCATACTGGAGTGCATCCATACATTAACGTACGGGCCATGGTTAGCACAGGTAGACTGCGCAATTTCATTTTCATGATGCGGGAATATCAAATCAGAACCACCGCCATGAATATCAAAATGATGTCCAAGCTGCCTACTGTTCATTGCCGAACACTCGATGTGCCAGCCAGGACGACCGTACCCCCACGGTGATGGCCAGCTCGGTTCGCCTGGCTTGGACATCTTCCATAACACAAAATCTATCGGGTTACGTTTTAACTCGTTCACTTCGACTCGCGCACCGGCTTGTAGTTTTTTTAGGTCCTGGCGGGACAAGAGTCCGTAATTGCTATCACTATCTACCGCAAACATCACGTCGCCGTTAGCGGCCAAATAAGCATGTTCTTTCTCGAGAAGCTGCCCCACTAATTCGATAATTGCATCAATAAATTGTGTAGCGCGCGGTTCATGATCGGGAGGCAAAATATTTAGCCTATCGAAATCGATATGCATCTCAACAATCATGCGCTCGGTCAAGTGCTGGAATGATTCACCTTTTTTATCTGCACGACAAATAATCTTATCTTCAATATCAGTTATATTGCGTACGTAATTTACTTCATAGCCACGGTAGCGTAGATAACGCGTTATAACATCAAAGGCAACGAAGGTTCTCCCATGGCCAATATGGCAAAGATCATAAACGGTGATGCCGCATACATACATGCCAACTTTACCGGAATTGATAGGTTTAAATTCCTCTTTTTGACGTGTCAAGGTATTATAAATCTTAAGCATCGAAAATTATCCATTTGTTATTAGATTGAATGTACAACCCCACTCATCTCCTCTTTCTGCAATGCCAGCGCTAAAATAGTAAAATAGCGGTGCTAACTATATGCTATAATTATGCTATTATTGCTCTTAACTCGTACACTTTATATATATGCAAATTAATACACAGAGCTATCGTCATTCAATCTTTTGAAGATAAATATTACTTATAATTTATTGCTGAGAGCAATATAATTGTGATCTAAATCATGAAGATGATAGATAAAATTAAGAACACGGAGTAATCCAGTAGGTATGTCCTTGCTGTTTGTCGCTGATATTCACCTTTGCCAGCAAGAATCAGCGATTACCACCGGTTTTATACATTTTTTACATACGCGCGCGCTCAAAGCGGACGCGCTATATATTCTTGGTGACCTATTTGAGGTATGGATAGGCGATGACGATCCTAACCCACTGTATCAGGACATCGCATTAGCACTAAAAGTACTAAATCAACGTGGGATACCCTGCTATTTTATTAACGGTAATCGAGATTTTTTACTTAGTAGTCGCTATGCGACTGCCTGCGCTATGACTTTGTTGCCAGAGCAACAAGTCCTTCAGCTCGATAGGCAGCGAGTAGTAATACTACACGGAGATGTCTTGTGCACCGACGATAAAGCTTACCAGAGCTTTCGACGCATGGTGCACCAGCGCTGGCTAAAGCAGCTATTTTTATACTTGCCGCTGAGTCTAAGGCTGCTGATCGCCGACAGAATACGTGCCAATAGCCAGCGTGCTAACGTGGGCAAAACCGACAATATTATGGACGTAAATCAGCAGGCGGTGATGGCTGTCATGACGTATACTGGCGCGTCTGTCATGATCCATGGTCATACCCATCAGCCGGCGATCCATACTATGGATATGGATAATTGCCACTATCGTGCGGTACTTGGCTCCTGGCACCAGCAAGGTTCAGCTATAAAAATAGATGCTGCGGGGGTCACGCTAGTCGAGTTTCCATTTTGTAGTTGATTATAACTATGGGGCTATCAGCTAACTGTGCAATGCTTACCACTACCTAACAATAGTCAGCTTCAGCTACTACTTTGAAGTTTACAGCGGTTAGTTAAGCAACTGCTGGCTGCAGATATGGTATGGGGGTAAATTAGTTTCAAGTCCTACAACAACTTAATTTTATCCCTTCTTTATTTTTCAGTACTGCACCGCCGTAAAAAGCTGGCGGTTTTATTTTTTTTGATTATAGCAGTTTCGTATCAGAAACTGTTAGCAGTGCAGCGTTAAGTGTCGCGCTGGGGCGCATGGCCTGACTAGTTAGTATTGGATCAGGATGATAATAACCACCAATATCTACTTTAGTGCCTTGCACGCGGTTAAGCTCCGCGACAATTTTCTGCTCATTTTCAGTTAGAGTATGCGCAAGCACGTTAAACTGCTGCTTAAGCAACTGATCATCATTCTGTTCTGCTAGCGCCTGCGCCCAGAACAGAGCCATATAAAAATGGCTACCGCGGTTATCAAGCTCGCCAACTTGGCGTGAGGGGAATTTATTAGTTTCCATAAACTTAACGGTGGCTTTATGCAGCATTTTAGCCAAAATTTTAGCTTGACTGTTGCTGGTAACGATGCAAAATTGCTCCAATGAGGCGGTTAAAGCTAAAAATTCCCCCAGCGAATCCCAACGCAAATGATTCTCTTGTATAAATTGCTGAACATGTTTAGGTGCAGTGCCGCCGGCACCTGTTTCAAACAGCCCACCGCCAGCCATCAGTGGCACAATTGAGAGCATTTTCGCGCTTGTTCCCAGCTCTATAATAGGAAATAAATCAGTAAGATAATCGCGAAGCACATTACCGGTAACAGAAATCGTGTCCTGACCAGCGCGAACACGCTCAATAGAAAACTGGACAGCATCAACCGGCGATAAAATACGAATATCTAACCTGCTAGTATCATAGTCTTGTAAGTAACGCTGTACTTTCTCTATCATGCACACATCATGAGTGCGTGAGGCATCAAGCCAGAATACAGCGGGAGTATGGGATTCACGTACGCGATTGACCGCCAGTTTAACCCAAGCCTGAATTGGCGCATCTTTAGACTGACACATCCGCCAAATATCACCAGCTTCTACAGGATGTTCCAGTAATACTTTACCTACCTCATCGGTAACCTGTACGACAACATCATCAGCCAAAATTTGAAAAGTTTTGTCATGTGAACCATATTCTTCTGCTTGTTGCGCCATAAGTCCTATATTAGGTACGCTGCCTATGATGGTTGGATCAAAAGCACCGTGTTGTTTGCAGTTTTCGATTACCGCTTGGTAAACCCCAGCGTAACATCGGTCGGGAATGATGGCTTTGGTGTCATGTAATTGGCCATCCGGACCTAACATTTTACCGGAATCACGAATCATCGCTGGCATTGAAGCATCAACTATAATATCACTCGGTACATGGAGGTTGGTAATTCCTTCATTAGGATTAACCATGGCTAGTTTCGGGCGATCTGCATAAAGTTGGTCGATCGCCTGCGTAATTTCTTCTTGCTCACCGAGCGGCAAATCTTTTATCTTTTCATAAAGATCACCTATACCATAGGTTACATTGAAACCTAGCATTTCCAACTTGGAACTAAATTGAGCTAGTATCTCTTTATAAAATTCAAAAACTACAATCCCGAATATGATCGGATCGGAAACTTTCATCATAGTAGCTTTCAAATGCAGCGACAGTAGCACGCCTTGCTGTTTTGCATCCTCAATTTGCTGTACGATAAAGCTGCTCAGCGCTTTTTTACTCATGACCGCAGCATCGATAATGTCACCTGCACTAACGGTTATTTTATTTTTTAGTACCTGACGATAGCGGTTATTACCGACTAATATAATGCTAATATTGCCCTCGTGTTCAATCAGCACAGATTTTTCATTGCCATAGAAATCTCCTGACTGCATATGTGCGACGTGAGATAACGATGAGGATGACCAGGCACCCATACGGTGGGGATGGTTACGGGCATAGTTTTTAACCGCTAGCGGCGCACGTCGATCGGAATTACCTTCACGCAGAACTGGATTAACTGCGCTACCTTTGATTTTCTCATAACGCATCTTAGCCTCAGTTTCCGCATCTGTTTTGGGCTCGTCAGCATAGTATGGAACACCATATCCCTGCTCCTGTAATTCCTTAATTGCTGCCTTGAGTTGAGGTAGCGACGCGCTGATATTAGGTAACTTGATAATATTAGCCTGAGGTGTTAATGCTAGTTTTCCCAATTCTGCCAGATTATCAGACAGGCGCTGAGCCGGCTGTAGATATTCAGGAAAATTGGCTAGAATACGGCTAGCTAGTGATATATCGCGGGTTTCGACGGATATTCCAAGAAATTGGGTAAAAGCATGGATAATAGGTAACAACGAATAGGATGCAAGTGCCGGTGCTTCATCAGTAAGCGTATAGATAATTTTATATTTTTGGGACACTAATGATTTTTAACCTCCTAATTTAATTATAGCTAGCTCATAGTAATTGATACTATTTTAGAGTATTAAGAGTACTTAAATAAGTTTTAACTAACCAAGTTAAACATTTTACTAAAAAAGACCATTCCTTAAAAATTACCGTAACTCAGCTATAACCAGCTGGCGGAGTAGCGCTACATGGGCTGCGTCGTCGTTCAGTGCTGGAATATAATGAAACGATGTTCCGCCGGCATATTCAAATATTTTACGATTTTTAACTTGTATTTCCTCTAATGTTTCCAAACAATCAGCAGCAAATCCAGGACAAAGAACCTGTACATGATTAACGCCCTGAGTCGGAAGTAGCTTCATAATTTTATCCGTAGCTGGTAGTAGCCAGGGATCGCTACCAAAGCGCGACTGGAAGGTCATTATTACTCTTTCTGCCGGATAATCTAACGCTGCTGTCAGAGCCTGAAACGTGGCTTTGCAACGCTGTGGGTAGTCATCGCCTTCCTTAACGTAGCGCATTGGTATACCATGGAACGACATAACTAGCCGGTCAGGCTGACCATATTGCACGAACGTGCGTGAAATACTTGCTTTAAGTGCAGCAATATAAGCAGGATGTTGCGCGTAATCGCGGATAAATCTTATCGAAGGCAAACGACGATAATCAGTTAGGATACGCGCAACAGCATCCCAAATAGCGGCACTGGTTGAACTAGAATATTGTGGAAACAATGGTAAAATTACAAGCCAGGTGATATTTTTTGCATACAGGTGCGCTATCGCCTGCGGTAGTGCTGGTTGACCATAACTCATCGCTAGCTCTACGGTGACATCAGGCAAACTAGCAGCCAAAGCTTGCTTCTGGCGACTGCTATACACCATCAACGGAGAACCTTCCTCCATCCAAATACTTTTATAAATTTTAGCTAATCGTGGTGAACGTAGCGGCAAAATAACGCCATAGAGCAGCGGTAACCACAGCGCGCGCGGCATGTCTATAACGCGCCGATCGCTGAGAAATTCAGCTAAATAACGTTTTACCGACTTAGGTGTGGGAGCATTCGGTGTGCCCAAATTGACCATCAATAAACCGTAATTTTCATGGCTCATTGCCGCTTCCTTAGCGTCGGTAAGATAAGAGATCTTTAGCTTAAAATTAGCCAAGAATTTCGGCTAACTCAGCGCTGATGTCAGCAACTTTACGGGTACCGTCGATCTCCACATAGCGGATGTGGCCGCTCTTGAACTCTTTACGATAATAATCTATTACCGGAGCAGTTTGCTGATTATATTCAACGAGACGTTTGCGTACGGTATCTTCCAGATCGTCCTGACGGGTAATTAGAGGCTCACCGGTAACATCGTCTTTACAGTCTCGCTTAGGCGGATTAAATTTAACATGATAAACTCGGCCTGAAGGGCCATGTATCCTACGACCTACGATACGATCAACGATAACTTCATTTGGTACCGCAAGTTCCAGTACATAATCTACCAAAATACCTGTTTCTTTTAGAGCATTAGCTTGGGAAATTGTGCGGGGGAACCCATCAAGTAAGAACCCATAACGGCAATCTTTTTGTTTAAGGCGCTTTTTTACTAAAGTAATCACCAGCTCATCATTAACTAATTTGCCTACATCCATTAGCACTTTTGCTTTTTTACCTAGTTCAGATTGAGCTTTTATTGCAGCACGCAACATCTCACCAGTGGAAATTTGCGGAATGCTGTACTTCTCCATAATAAATTTTGCTTGAGTACCTTTACCGACGCCAGGGGCGCCTAATAAAATAATATTCAGCATTGAGTATAGCCTCCCTACACTAAATGCAACTAGTAAGCTTTTATATGAGCCTGAAGAATACGACCAGATATTTGCCCGCCCCGTTAGATCGGGGCGGGCATATCGGAACTATACTATATTAATTTTAACAGCTATTGGCGCTCAATAATTTGTTCATGCGTTGGATGAACTGGTTAGGATCTTCAAGTGTTCCTCGCTCTGCAAGCAAAGCTTGATCGAGCAATAACTCGATCCATTCTCCAAACAACACATCCTCGCCTATTTCTGCGATTCTTTTTACTAGCTTATGTTCCGGGTTAAGTTCAAAAATATACTTGATCTCAGGAGAAGACTGTCCTGTAGCAGCAAATATTTTAGCCATTTGCGTAGTCATATCGTTGGCTGCAGTAGTAACTACTACCGGAGTATCAGTCAAACGATGAGTAAACCTAACTTCTTTAATTCGTTCACCGAGGTATATTTTTACTCGCTCGACGAAAGGTTCCAACGCCTTTTTGGCTTCTTTTTGTTCTGAACTTTCCTTATTAACTAGCTTTTCTAGTGACGGATCTACTTTGCTAACTGATTGGAACGATTTACCATCAAATTCTGTTAAATAGCTCATCATCCATTCATCGATACGCTCATAAAGCAGGATTACTTCAATGCCTTTTTTGTATAACAGTTCTAAATGAGGGCTACTTTTTGCGGCTGCATAGTTGTCGGCAGTGATGTAGTAAATTTTCTCTTGCCCTTCAACCATGCGGTTAACGTAATCTTCCAATGTTACGTTTTGCGCTGCACTGTCGCCGTAGGTTGAGGCAAAACGCAGTAATTTATCGATAGTTTTAATGTTGTTTGGATCTTCGCCGGGACCTTCTTTCAGTACTAGCCCAAAATTTTGCCAAAAGGATTGGTATTGCTCAGGATTATCCTTAGCTAGATTATCTAACATGCTTAGCACGCGTTTAGTCATGGCGCCTTTAAGATTATTGATAAGGCGGCTATCTTGCAAAATTTCGCGAGAGATATTTAGCGGCAGATCGTTAGAATCAATTATTCCCTTAACAAAACGCAGGTAATTTGGCATAAATTGTTCGGCATCATCCATAATAAACACGCGCTGCACATAAAGTTTTAACCCATGTTTATGCTCACGATGCCACATATCCCAAGGAGCCTGTGACGGGATATAAAGCAAGCTGGTGTACTCTTGTTTTCCTTCAACTCTGTTATGGCTCCAGATTAGCGGATCGCTAAAATTATGGGATAGATGCTTATAGAATTCTTTATACTCTTCATCACTTATTTCTGCCTTATTGCGGGTCCATAGTGCTTGCGCCTTGTTGACTTTTTCCCAGGTTACTACCTCTTTCTCTTCTCCCTCTTCGCTACCCTCCCTTGCTTTTTTTATGGAAGTCTGAATTTCTACTGGCAGGGCAATATGATCGGAATATTTTCCAATCACGCTCTTAAGACGCCAATCATCTAGGAATTCGTCTTCTCCTTCACGCAGATGTAGAGTGATGTCTGTACCACGTTCCGGCTTGTTGATATCGGCAATAGTATAATCGCCTTCGCCGTTAGACTGCCAAAATACACCTTCTTCGGGGCTAGTACCAGCAGCACGAGTACGCACAGTAACTGTATCTGCTACAATAAACGCTGAGTAAAAACCAACACCGAACTGTCCAATAAGCTGACTATCTTTCAGCTTATCTGAACCAGTTAATTTAAGAAAAGCTTTAGTACCAGATTTAGCAATAGTTCCAAGATTATCTATTACTTCCTCACGTCGCATGCCAATACCATTATCGCTAATGATAATAGTACGTTGTGTTTTATTACAGGAAAGCCGAACACGCAAATCGCCATCTCCTTCATATAAATTTGGCTGTGATAGTGCAAGAAAACGCAATTTATCTGCTGCGTCTGAAGCATTGGAGATAAGCTCGCGCAGAAAAATTTCTTTATTAGAATAAAGCGAATGTATCATCAGATATAGTAGTTGCTTGACTTCAGATTGGAATCCGCAAGTTTCTTGTCTTCTCATACTCATATAACACCTCTTGACTAAAGACAACCAAACAGGCTGTTTAAAAAACAGCATTATCCCGGTAAATTGGGATAATCTAGTTATATTTCAATAAAAAAATAAAAATTGGTGCTGTTGTTAATCAACAGCCTCTCATCATTAGCAGAGCATTTTAAAATCAAGAGGAAGCTGCATGCTACTAGAGACAGCTGCTATTTTTTCCTTCTTGATTTCAGCAATACGGCGTGCAGCATCATTGAAGGCTGCAGCAATTAGATCCTCCAGCATCTCTTTATCGTCATCCAAAAGAGTGGGATCTACTTCTACGCGACGGCAATTGTGCGAGCCGTTAATAGTGACTTTAACCATACCAGCGCCCGATTCTCCGGTAACTTCCAGCTGCGCAATCTCTTCTTGCATACGCTGCATTTTCCCCTGCATTTGCTGGGCTTTTTTCATCAAATTACCCATTCCTTCTTTACTAAACATAGTGTTCTCTTTTACTTAGCTACGTCAAGTAGCGCTGGCGGTATATATTTGCTATTATTTGCTACAGGTTATATTATAATGGATATTATTTTCATCCAACTCAGCGGAAAAAATGTATAATATATTATAATCGTGATAATCACTTATTATAAGCTTTCTCGCCTATATCAATTTTTGATTTTATAGATAGTCTGCTGCCATTCAAACAGCGTTTTTATTTCAGGATCATTATCTTAAGTTAATGTTCATGTTAATATATCTAAATCAGCACCGAGTGCTTCGAGCACAACACTGAGCAAAACACTAAATTGCGCTAAGATATTATACTTTTTAAATAGTTAGTTGCTTCAGCATAACCCTGATTACTGCTGGTAGCTTTACTTACTGCCCCGTTCGAATCAATTGAAATTAAGCATACCATATTTCAGCACTACGGCGCTAGAATAGGCGTCACCGAGCTCGGCAGGCCTGCTTAATCTAGATCTATTAAGCTAGGGGGGATATAACAAAGTAACGAAGAGCGTTACTCTCTTCACCCAAGAATGCTAAGTTCTGCCTACGGTGCATTCGGCTGAGCTAAAATGTTCCTTAGGATGAAACGCCAAGGCACGTAACAAAGTCATTTCAACCCCCATTCGGCGGTCAGGAGCATAAAGCAGTTCTTTACGCCCTACCAACAGAATCTGGTAATACAATTGTAAATCTTCTGGCGGCAGTCGCTGTGATAATTCACGCAAGCGCGACAGTACATTATGCTCTTCGTAGTCACCTAGTTGATCCGGCTGAAGTTGTCCCATAGCTATGCGGTGCAACAAAGATAGCATCTCTACCAGCAGACTTTCCCAGTCTATACCGCGGGCCGCATATTGAGATAGTTGCGCAATCATCGCCCTGCCGTCAGCAGCGACCAGTGATTCGAGTAGCGCCAGTGGCTGCTCGGTATTCAGCCTACCAAGCATCATCTTTACCGTATCTGCGCTAATCACGACCTGCCCCATGGCGATAGCCTGATCGGTAAGACTCAGGGCATCGCGCATGCTACCTTCTGCGGCGCGAGCTAATAATTTTAGCGCCAGCGGCTCAGCCTTGAGATGCTCATACTGCAACACTTTTACCAAGTGGTTACAGATTTGCTCAATATCGAGCGCCTTAAGATGAAATTGTAAACAGCGAGATAAAATAGTTACTGGCAATTTTTGCGGATCAGTGGTGGCTAGTAAAAATTTAATGTGCTCAGGAGGCTCCTCTAGCGTCTTAAGCAATGCGTTAAAGCTGTGACGGGACAGCATGTGTACTTCGTCAATAAGATAAACTTTGAAGCGTCCGCGTGCCGGTAAGTACTGAATATTATTTAGTAGTTCTCTAGTATCCTCTACTTTTGTGCGTGAGGCAGCATCTATTTCCATCAGATCAACAAAACGGCCCTGCTCGATTTCGAGACAATTCGCGCATTGACCACAAGGAGTCGCGGTAATACCAGTTTCACAATTTAATCCTTTAGCCATTAGACGAGCAATAGTGGTTTTACCCACGCCACGCGTACCAGATAACAGATAGGCATGATGAATCCTGCCTAATAAAAAGCAATTAGCTAATACTGTTAAGATATGTTCCTGCCCTACTACATCTGCAAATGTTTGCGGACGCCACTTACGAGCAAGTACCTGGTAGCTCATGAGTAAATTAAAAGAGATTTAATAAATAATATGATCTAAAGAAGATTAGTTCGTACCTAGAAAATAAATTAAAATAGTTTATGTTAATATATCTGTTAATATATCTTAAATCATAGTTCAAGATTACCTATAGATTGCTACCAGCTACAGCCTATGCTGTGTAAAAATACACAAGTAAAGATCCAACATTAGTTACTACTAACACTAAGCCCTGAAAAACCGTATCAATGCCTTTACTCTTCTTTCTTTAAGAAAGAGTAGTCTATCCATGCATTATTAAATAGTTTATTTTTAAATAAATAAGGTAAAAAATGAAAAAGATTGATTATTTAATGCTGTTAAGAAAGTGCCAAACATTAGAAACTCTTGAAAGAGTTATTGAAAAAAATAAGTATGAACTATCTGATGATAAACTAGAAATATTTAATTCAGCCGCAGATCATCGGTTGGCAGAACTAACAATGAACAAATTTTATGATAAAATTCCGATTTTTGTCTGGAAATATGTACGTTAAGAATAAATCTCTATGTTAGCAATGATTAGTGGAGGCCCAGTTAGCAATACCTAGCACACACGTAGCTCTTGTTGCGGCTGCTTCCTTCCGGACCTGACCAAGTGTACAAGTTAGTGTTGCAAGAGCACTAACTGAACCTTTATAACTTATTTATATTAATAAAAATGCTAAAAATTATTTTTACTTAATTTTTTTTACTTAAAATCATCTGACTAGATAGTAGTAGTCTATCTATACTACCTAGAACTATGAAAATAAGTCAAGATATAACTGTTATTTTTAGCAATTTTATTATTTTTAAATGAAGATATTACACTTTATCGTTACAAAGTACACCAGTTTTATTTTAAATAAATACTAAATATTTCTGGAGGTTTGCCAAAAATGTAATTAGATAGATTTGATCAACAATAAACCTGTTAATCAGCAACACTTTTACTCTACCTAGAGTACTACAAATTAGTTTTACTAGATTTTATCTAGTTACGTATAAATTAAATAAGCATGATCTCTGTATTTTTTTTAAAAAAATGGGCTGAAGATTATCTTTATTAAGTATTAAATATAATATTTTATATTTTAATATATAAATATTATATTTAATACTATAATTAATTTTTAATATTTAGTATCCAGCTTAACTTTAAGTTGTTATGTGAGGTTTTTTATCATGTTTTATCCAGATAATTTTGACGTTATTATTGTTGGCGGTGGTCACGCAGGTACAGAAGCAGCAATAGCGTCGGCTCGTATGGGATGCCTTACTCTATTACTAACACATAATATTGATACGCTAGGCCAAATGTCCTGTAATCCAGCTATTGGTGGTATCGGTAAAGGACATTTAGTTAAAGAAATCGATGCAATGGGTGGTTTGATGGCAAAAGCAATAGATCAAGCAGGTATCCAATTCAGGATACTAAATGCTAGTAAAGGCCCAGCAGTAAGAGCCACGCGCGCTCAGGCTGATCGCGTACTTTACCGTCAAGTTGTACGCCAAGCGTTAGAAAATCAGCCTCATCTTATGATCTTACAGTTATCCGTGGAAAATCTAATCGTCGATGATGATCGGGTTGTAGGCGTTGTAACCCAGATAGGAATTAAATTTAGTGCTCGTGCTATAGTCCTAACAGTAGGAACATTTCTTGATGGTAAAATCTACATTGGCATGGATCATTATAGCGGAGGACGAGCTGGCGATCAGCCATCTTTGTCTCTGTCAAGATATTTACGCGAACTTCCATTTAGGATACATCGATTAAAAACTGGCACCCCACCACGTCTTGACGCGCGCAGCATCGACTTTAAACGTCTAGCTATTCAATATAGCGACGATCCGCTGCCAGTATTTTCCTTTTTAGGAAACATAAATCAACATCCTCGGCAAGTACCCTGCTATATCACGTATACCAATGACAATACCCATGAAGTTATTCGCCATAATTTGAATCGTAGTCCAATGTACGCTGAGATGATTGAAGGTGTCGGGCCACGTTATTGTCCGTCCATAGAAGATAAGGTTATGCGCTTCACAGATCGCGAAGCGCACCAGATATTTTTAGAACCAGAAGGACTAACTAGTCAAGAAATTTATCCTAATGGCATCTCAACTAGTCTACCGTTAGACATACAAATAAAAATTGTGCATTCCATACAGGGACTGGAAAATGCCCGCATCATGCGTCCAGGGTATGCGATTGATTATGAATTTTTCGATCCACGCGACCTTAAATTAACGTTAGAAAGCAAACTAATCAATGGTTTATTCTTTGCCGGTCAAATTAACGGTACTACTGGCTATGAGGAAGCTGCAGCCCAAGGCATGCTCGCTGGACTAAATGCAGCCCGCTTAGCCATGGATAAAGATGGTTGGGCCCCTAGCCGCAGTGAAGCATATTTAGGCGTGCTGATAGATGATTTATGTACATTAGGTACACAAGAGCCTTATCGCATGTTCACCTCACGTGCAGAATACCGGTTGCTGCTGCGTGAAGATAATGCTGATCTGCGCCTGACCGAAATTGGCAGGCAGTTGAGGATGGTAGATGATGAGCGCTGGGCATCTTTCTGCGCTAAACAGGAAACCATCGAGCGTGAGCGTCAGCGTCTACGTGCTACTTGGATATATCCAAGTAGCAAGGGTATAGAAAAACTTAACGCACTTATCAAAGTTCCTCTCGAGTATGAGGCTAACGGGGAAGATCTGCTACGTCGTCCAGAGATAGACTACTCACAGCTGACTAAAATCGAAAATTTTGGTCCGGCACTATTGAATAGAAAAGCTGCTGAACAAGTTGAAATACAGATTAAATATCAAGGCTACATCGACCGTCAAAAGAAAGAAATCGTGCGTCAAATGCGTCATGAACATACAATGTTGCCAGAAAATATAAATTTTGGTTCTATTACCGGATTATCAAGCGAGGTAATAGCAAAACTTAATGATCACAAACCTACCTCAATTGGCCAGGCTTCGCGCATTTCTGGCGTTACACCAGCGGCAATATCTATTTTATTGGTATGGTTGAAAAAACAAGGACTACTATATCATAATACCTAATATTAGGTTATATACTAACATGATTAGTATCATAATGCTTAATGTTACTAAGCTAATTCCTAGTACGTTAAACATGTAGGCTTTAGTACCTAGCTAAAGGGATTCCATCGTTTAGTATTACTACACTTGCTGTATTGATTGAATGAAGAAAAAGTAATATCTATCATTATTACAATAACTAATAGGATGCTAGGAGGCGATATATTAATGTTTTTTTGTCAGATTACACAATATTTTTTATAATTCTAAAAAATTGACTACCCAGAACATAGTCAGTTTGTAACTAACTAAATGAATGAATGTGTAAGAAACCTGTGAATGCTTCAAATAATTACTAAAGATAGCTAAATTAGCTGTTTCAGCATGGCTCAACAATAGTTTTATGCTATATAAGCTTTAATTACGTATTTATTTTTCAATAAATTTATTGACTAAACTTATCAATTCTTCCGCTGTTGGCTTAGCTAATGCTTCTTCTACTAAGGTCTTTGCATCACTAAAATTAGTATTACGAATAATTTTTTTTATGCGGGGGATAGAGATAGAACTCATACTAAATTCATCCAATCCCATTCCTAATAACAGTAGGGTAGCACGTTCATCTCCCGCTAACTCACCACACATACCTGCCCATTTACCCGCAGCATGCGCAGCATCAATGACTTGTTTAATTAATTTTAGTACTGCCGGAGACAGGGGATTATAAAGATGAGAGATTAGCTCATTACCGCGATCCACAGCAAGAGTATATTGGGTCAGGTCGTTTGTCCCAATACTAAAAAAATCAACTTCTTTTGCTAAATGATGCGCGATTACCGCAGCAGCAGGGGTTTCTACCATAACCCCAACTGCAATGTCTTCATTGAAGGCTTGACCTTCTTCTCTTAATTGTGCTTTCAGTAGATCAAGTTCTAATTTTAGGGTTCGTACTTCTTCAACCGAAATTATCATTGGATACATGATATGTAGTTGACCAAACGCCGAGGCGCGCAAAATAGCACGCAGCTGTGCATGTAGTATCTCTTTGCGAGATAGTCCGATACGAATAGCACGCCAGCCGAGAAACGGGTTATTTTCTTTAGGAAAATTCATATATGGCAGATTTTTATCGCCACCAATATCCATGGTACGCACGATAATAGCACTGTTAGGCATTGATTCTACAACGTTTTTATAAGCTTCAAACTGTTCTTCTTCGCTGGGCAAAGAATCACGATCCATGAATAGAAATTCTGTACGATAAAGCCCAATACCATCGGCACCATTGCGCTTAGCACCGGCTACATCTCGCACAGAGCCAATATTAGCGCAGATTTCTATCTGATGCCCGTCTAGAGTAATTGCAGGAAGATTTTTAAAAATTGCTAGTTCTCGCTTTTCGGCATAATACTTACTCTGCAGCATCTTCAGCTCTTTTATCACTGCTTGCTCTGGATTAATATAAATTTGGTTATTGATTGCATCAATTATAACGTAGTCTCCATTGGAGACTTGTTTGGTGATATTACCGGTGCCAACGATAGCAGGCAATTCTAGTGAGCGTGCCATAATAGATGTATGGGAAGTACGGCCGCCTAGATCAATTACTAACCCTAATACTTTGTTAGGATTTAGCTGAGCAGTTTCCGAAGGTGTCAGATCCTCTGCTACCAGTACGACTTTTTCATTTAGGTCGCTTAAATTAATTATCGGCATCGCGAGCATATTACGCAATAATCGTTTACCGAGATCACGGATGTCTGTAGCGCGCTCTCTAAGGTATTCGTCATCTATTTTTTCTAACGCTTTTGCCTGGTTCTCAATGATTGAATAGACAGCTTCTTCTGCGCTAGAGAGGTTATTTTTGATAAACGATCTTATTTCTTGTTCAAATTCTTCATCTTCTAATAACATGATATGGCTATCAAATATGGCTTCTTTATCTTTACCAAAATTTCTAACTGCTTTGATTTTTATCTCTTTTAATTGGTTAGAAGATTTAGCGCGGCCGACAAGAAAATGCTTAATCTCCAGATCAATCTGATCTGTTTTGATTTTTTTTTTGTTGATGATTATTTCATCTTCTTTCAGAAGCAGCGCTTTACCAAAGGCTATCCCTGGTGATGCTAAAATTCCTGAAATCATAATACCATATTACCTTACTAAGTATAAGACCTTTTTGCCTAAAAAGATCAGGCAGTGTATTACTTAATACATTGCCATAAGTTTAACTAAATGTTCAACTGCTTTTTTTTCATCTTCACCTTCTGCAGTTATAGTAACTACTGTACCTTGCTTTAGCCCGAGAGTTTGCAGTTTAAATAGGCTTTTTGCACTAGCACTTTTGTCGTTGGATGTTACTGTAATTTTAGAACTAAAGCCTTTAGCTTCCTTGACAAATTGTGCAGCAGGACGCGTATGTAAGCCGTTTAAAGCAGTAATCGTAATTTCTTGTTGGTACATATTCCCCCCATTTTACTTATGATATGACACTAGTGTTACACTAAGTTAGTATAGTCTTTAATAGTATAAGTAAGGCTTATTTTAGCCCTATAAAAAAATAATTAGGTTTTTATAAATTGATTGTAGAGCATTCACGGGTTAACTTGTTTATCTTATAATTAACTATTAATATTAAATTATTAATATTAATTAATCTATCTAATATAGTTTTATATTTAAGTAGTAAATAGTAAAATTATTTCTTAATTATTAAGAAACTAATTATTCTTAAACAGAAAGATCTAATAACTAGAATATTTACTTAACCATAAGTATTATATACTATTATAGTTTAAATTAACTGTAATAGTAGTAACAAGAAAATTATTTTTTACTAAAAGTAAGATACATTTTTGTCTTATTAGTTAAAAGACAACGTACAAAGATTTTGTTATCAACTTGTGTTAAAAGCAGCTCTCATTATACTTCTTTTACTCTATTTATTAATACTAGATTAGCGAATATTAATCAATTAATTTAAGCTATTTAATAGTTATTATTTGTTGTCCTTGATATGCTTTGATGTTTTCAGTATTAATTATTATGAGTGCATGGAGCTATGACATAAATAACATAGAATAGTACCCTATATTAGTATGAACAACATTAATAACTAATTAATCCTGGTTACTTATATAAGTTATGAAAATTAATTTGCCAGTATTCAGTCTATAGTAGTCGATATTGCTGATGGTGCATCATGGAACAGATTAAAAAAGTTAAAAAAAATATTCTGCGGTTGTGCGAAAAGTTGCGCCATTGGGAATACCAATATTATGTGGAAAACTCCCCAGAAGTTTCAGACAGCGAATATGATCGGGTGATGGCGCAATTATGTGTGTTGGAGAGTAAATGGCCAGATCTTCTTACTATTGATTCACCCAGCCAACGGGTAGGATCACCGGCACAAAGCATCTTTAGTCAGGTGCACCATGAGGTGCCAATGCTATCCATCAATAACGTATTTGAAGAGTCAGGTTTCCTCGCTTTTGATGAGCGTGTGCATAAAATACTAAATCGTAAAGATGATATAACCTATTGCTGTGAACTGAAGCTAGATGGTCTAGCGGTTAGTCTGCTGTATGAACACGGCAAGCTTATACGAGCCGCTACACGCGGCGATGGCACTACCGGTGAAGATATCACTGCCAACGTACGGACCATTCGTACCATTCCTCTACGCCTAAAAACATACGGTAACCTACCAAGTAGACTAGAAATTCGGGGTGAAGTATTTATGTCAGAAATAGGTTTCCTAAGGCTTAACGAGACCGCTAAACGGGAAGGTGGAAAAATTTTCGCAAATCCGCGCAATGCTGCAGCTGGATCTTTACGCCAGCTGGATCCATCAATTACTGCCAGAAGACCACTAAAGTTTTACTGTTACGGTGATGGCTTATTGGAGGGAAGCGAACTTCCGGAAAGCCATTGGGAACGGCTGCAGCAATACAAAGCATGGGGTGTTCCGGTGAGCAACTGTATGTTTCGCTGTACTGGTAAAGAGGCGGTACTAGCTTTTTATCAGCAAGTTTATAAGGTGCGGCCAAATCTTGGTTTTGATATCGACGGCGTTGTAATTAAAGTTGATTCGTTGCCGCTACAACGACGGTTAGGTTTACTGACCCGCGCACCGCGCTGGTCTATTGCATATAAATTTCCGGCGCAGGAGCAGTTAACACGGGTGATTGATGTAGAATTTCAGGTAGGGCGTACCGGCGCTATTACACCGGTGGCACGGCTTGAATCAGTGTTAGTTTCTGGTGCTATAGTAAGCAAAGCTACTTTGCATAATTTTAATGAAATAAATCGGTTAGGACTGATGATTGGCGACAGAGTAATACTGCGCCGCGCCGGCGATGTTATTCCCCAAATCATCGGGGTAGTAGCTGAAGAACGACCATCAGATGCTCGTCAGGTAGTGTTTCCGAAGCAATGCCCGGTGTGCGGATCAGATTTAGAATGTGTGGCGGGGGAAAAGGTTCTACGCTGTATCGCTGGACTGATCTGCAGATCACAGCGTAAGGAGTCGCTGAAACATTTCGTATCTCGCCGGGCAATGAATATTAAAGGTATGGGCGATAAAATTATCGATCAGCTGATTGAGCATGAACTGGTTAAAAACCCAGCCGATTTGTTCCGTCTAACAAAAGGTATCTTAACCACTAAACTGGCAAGAATGGGACCGAAGTCAGCACAGAGCCTGATTGAGGAACTGGAAAAGGCTAAGAAAACGACTTTTACGCGTTTTATTTATTCGTTGGGTATCCGTAATGTGGGGCAAACTATTGCCGCTAACCTAGCGGTGGCCTATGGCACAATTGATGCTTTGATAGCTGCCGATATTGAGTCACTGACAGACGTGCAGGATATTGGTAATCTAATAGCAGCCTACATACGTCAATTTTTTGAAGAACGCCAGAATCTTGCTCTGCTACAAGAGCTATTAAGTCCGGAGATAGGTATTAATTGGTCACAGCCAACCGTCTCGCCAGCAGGCGGTACTACTGCTAAATTAAGTAGCAAGCTTGGATAGGTTTTAATCTATTAAAATATTAAAATTTATTGATTAAGCCTACCGCATCGTACACTTTTGCTAGTGTCAGGCTAGCTTGGATTCGGGCTTTTTCAGCTCCTGTGCGAAGCACTTGCCTTAGATAAGTTTCGTCTGCGCGCAGGGCATAGTAACGGACCTGCAACGCGTTTAACATCTCTAATACAGCATCAGAAATTGTAGTTTTTAGATGCCCATACATTTTACCTGCAAACTTTTTTTCTAGTTTTGCCACTGGCGTGCCGGTTACTCCGGATAGAATATCAAGCAAATTGGAAACGCCAGGCTTCGCTACTGGATCGTAGCGTATTACTGGCGGCTTATCTGAATCGGTAACTGCACGTTTAAATTTTTTCACTACAGATTTAGGATCGTCTAGAAGAGTAATGACGTTATTACGATTAATATCAGACTTCGACATTTTCTTCAGAGGGTCTAGTAATGACATTACCCTAGCGCCAGTTTGAAGAATAAAAGGCTCCGGTACTGTAAAAATATTGCCGTATAGAGCGTTAAAGCGCTTGGCTATATCACGGCTTAACTCTAGATGCTGTTTCTGATCTTCCCCCACAGGCACCTGATGAGTTTGATAAAGTAGAATGTCTGCCGCCATCAACACTGGATAATCAAATAATCCAACGTTGATATTTTTCACATAGCTGGCAGATTTTTCTTTGAACTGGGTCATTCTGCTTAGCTCACCGTAATAAGTATAACAGTTCAATAACCAGCCTAATTGGCTATGTTCTGGCACATGCGACTGAATAAATACTGTGCTTTTGGTAGGATCGATACCGCAGGCCAGATACAGGGCCAAAACATCCAGCGATTTATTACGCAGTTGCTGTGCATCAAGACGGGCGGTAATAGCATGCAGATCAACAATACAATAAATACACTCGTAATCATCTTGCATACTAACCCACTGCCGCAGTACACCAAGATAGTTACCGATGGTCAATTCTCCTGATGGCTGCGTGCCGCTAAATACGATAGGCTTAATCATGTTTAACTTTTTATATCTCTTCTTAAAGATTTGTTATATCTGATTTATCAATGCTCCTGCTATTTCACGGCGCATGGCATTAATTACTGTCCGATAGTTATTCTGGCTAAAAATAGCTGAGCCTGTTACAAACATATCTGCGCCGGCAGCGGCAATGGTGCCAATATTATCCACTTTTACGCCACCATCAACCTCTAAGCGAATATCATATCCGCTTTGATCGATAAGGCGACGTGCCTGATGCAGTTTATTAAAAGTAGAAGGTAAAAAAGACTGGCCACCGAATCCAGGGTTAACCGACATTAATAAGATGACATCAAGCTTATCTAGTACATACTCTAAACAGCTTAAAGGGGTAGCAGGATTAAAAACTAGTCCGGCTTTACATCCCTGCTCTCTAATAAGTTGCAGCGAGCGTTCAATATGTTCTGTTGCTTCGGGATGGAAAGTAATGTAGTTTGCACCTGCAGCAGCGAAATCTAGTATCAGGCTATCTACTGGTTTTACCATTAAATGTACGTCAATGGGGGCATTGATACTATAGTTACGCAAAGCCTTTAATACTATAGGTCCTATAGTAAGATTAGGAACATAATGATTATCCATTACATCAAAATGAACTACATCAGCCCCAGCAGAAATAACCTGGGCAGTATCTTCACCTAGACGAGCGAAATCAGCTGATAGAATAGAGGGGGCCATCAAATATTTTTTCATTCGTATCTATCTTCATTGAAGGTCAATTCAGCACTACAGAGATCTAGTGCAGCTACGGTATAGTATTTAATCAACCAGAAAATATTACTCCTAAGTCACAATAAGATTAGCATCGCTTTATTATGTTTTTAGGTCTAGAAAAAAATATAATTTATTAAATAAATAACTATTATTGATAGTTAATAGAACAATACATTTATATATTTTTATTACCTTAAATTATGGCTTTGATGGCTTTGTTAGTATTGCGTTAAGTTATTTAACTACTTGTTAAGATATTGATTATTCTATTAGTAATAATTTTAGTATTTTGTTTATCGGTACTAATAGTTATATCTGCAATTTTTTTATATAGATGATCACGATCGCGCGCTAGTTCTTCTAAAAAATCGCGTGTCGGCACTTTTAGTTGCTGTAACAGTGGTCTATGTTTATTATATTTAGTCCGGGCGAGCTGTTTTTCAATGGTTATTGTGAGATAAACAACCACACCGCGGGCGGTTAGTAGATTTTGAGTTTCCCTCATTTTTACAGAGCCGCCGCCAGTAGCCAGTATAATTCCCCTCTTTTTCGTTAATTCGTTGATAATTCTTTCTTCGCGATTGCGAAAGCTATTTTCACCTTCCAAGTCAAATACCCAGCCTATATCAACCCCAGTACTTCGCTCAATTTCTTTATCAGAATCAAAAAACTTTAAATTAAGTTGTTGAGCTAACTGACGTCCAATAGTACTTTTACCTGCACCCATAGGCCCAACTAAAAAAATATTGCGTTTTTCTGCCATATAGTAGGTCTTATTTACTAAGATTATTCGTTATAATTTTTGCTCTATTAAACTATTTGCTTGCTTGGTAGTCTTATAACTAATAAAATTATTAGTTAGATTAATTTAATATATATCATTTGATATGGTATATATTAAATTATTTATCTTTAATTAAAATTATAAATATATCTTAATATTGTAAGTAAATTAGCTGGTAGTAGCAAACTAATGCTAATTAAATTATAACTAATAGTTAGTAGTTTATAAATTAATATTGAGGTAACCTACCTAATTTGACTAAGTTAGTCACGATGCTTTATTCTACACATATTATGTGTAAATATATTGTGTTCATTATAAATTAGCTGTCGCCATAATACTCGTTTTGCTTCTGCGTTATCCGCCAGCGCTGCAAGCGATGAGCTAAAAAAAGCAAACCCTTCAAACTCTCGACAGGCTTTAAGTCCAATCCACCAGCAGTGACAGCACACGTCGTCTGGTAACATCATTACCTGTTTAGGCGTCAGAGCATAAATTTGTTCTGGAGTTAGCTTCAAACTGCGTGCTATATCGGCTACCAGCGGTAGATTTACTTGAGGAGGTGAATTAGCTACTAATAATAAATAAACATTATTGGGTAATTTAACCGTAAATTCTCCCTGCAATAATGAATGACGTCGCAGTTTCCATTGGGTAATTCCCAGTCGTTTTAACATCCAGTCGCGCTTTGTTGTCATTTTCTTGTTATTCACTAACCATAATTTATAATCGTAATAGTTGATTCATTCTTCGTCAGCAAAAAAAAATGTTTTAAAAGAAAATTATAATAGCCGTTGATATATAGCATTCATATGTAGGTTTTTACGGGTTCATACTGCTTGGTATAAACATACCAAGCTAGTAGAGGGCTTTGATATACTAACTTTATTTTTGAAGTCATAAGCAGTACAGAAGTAATGTTAGAAGCGTGGTGCCCAACTTCTCAAAAAAAGACAGCTAATAATTGTTACTTTTTACCTTAAATCTACCAGATTGTAACTAATATCGTCCGGCAGCGCCTACGCTGGCAGCTAGGTATGTTACTTTTATTGAAAGCTTTTCTTTCTTAAGCTGATCTACTTGATAAAGTATTTGGTAGCTATCACATATGTTTGCACAAGATAGTCATCTTAAAGTTGATCAAGCGTTTAATAAACTAAAATATGTAGAGTGCGTTTTTCAGTAAACAAACGCAAAATTACAGAATCATCTATTTTTCTTAATTTAATTAAAATCATTACTAATGAACTTAGTACCAATTAATTTAATACTACGTTAATATATGTTATTGGTGCCGAAGGCCGGATTTGAACCGGCATACCTGAAGGTGGTTGATTTTGAATCAACTGCGTCTACCAATTTCGCCACTTCGGCATACAATGATATTATATAAATTGATAAATAATAATCTGCTTTTTAATGTTAGCTATATTTCATACAAAGCATTGAATCTTAAAATTTACTCATATTGACCTAGACTAGGTATGAATAACTATACTATAATTACATAGTATATATTTTTGAATAAAACTGTAATTTAGAATAATTATTTTAATTTAAAATTAAATGGCATTTTTAAAATTTAAAATTAAAAAAACAGCCATTTTTTGTTTATTTGAAACATCTTTATCAGTTACCATCATTAACTACTCTTATTTATATTTCATAAAAGCATATTTTACTATGACTCAAGTAGCAAAGAAAATATTGGTAACTTGTGCATTACCATACGCTAATGGTTCCATTCATCTTGGCCATATGCTAGAGCATATTCAGGCAGATATCTGGGTTCGTTACCAACGAATGCGTGGTAATCAGGTTTATTTTATCTGTGCCGATGACGCTCATGGTACCCCTATTATGCTAAAAGCGCAACAGTTGGGTATAACCCCTGAAGCGATGATAAATAAAATTAACCTAGAGCATCAGAAAGATTTTAAAGGGTTTAATATAAGTTATGACAACTACCATTCAACGCATAGCGAGGAAAATTACGCGTTGTCTAAGATTATCTATCAGAGGCTAAAAGAGAATGGTTTTATTAAATCACATAATATTGCTCAGTTATTCGATCCAGAAAAAGGTATGTTTCTGCCCGATCGTTTTGTAAGAGGAAGCTGCCCAAAATGTTATTCATCTGATCAATATGGTGATAATTGTGAAGTCTGTGGTACAACCTATAATCCGACTGATCTCATTAATCCTAAGTCTGCTGTTTCTGGAGTCACCCCAGAAATAAGGGAATCCGAGCATATTTTCTTTGATTTGCCAGCTTTCAGTGAGATGCTACAGGCTTGGACGCGCTCCGGAGCACTACAAGAGCAAGTAGCAAATAAAATGCAAGAGTGGTTCGCATCAGGATTAAAGCAGTGGGATATTTGCCGTGATGCACCCTATTTCGGTTTTGAAGTACCAGATTCACCGGGTAAATACTTTTATGTCTGGCTTGATGCTCCTATCGGTTATATGGGTTCTTTTGAGAATCTCTGTCGTAAACGCAGTAACATCAGTTTTGATGAGTTTTGGAATATTGATTCCAAAGCAGATCTTTACCATTTTATTGGTAAAGATATCGTTTATTTTCATAGTCTATTTTGGTCGGCCATACTAGAAGGCAGCCATTTTCGCAAGCCAACCAATTTGTTTGTTCATGGCTATTTGACTGTTAACGGCACTAAGATGTCTAAATCAAGGGGTATATTCATTAAAGCCAGTACCTATTTAGCATATCTGGATGCGGATTGCTTACGTTATTATTATGCAGCTAAACTGTCTTCTCGCATAGATGATATTGATCTCAACCTAAAAGACTTTGTGCAACGGGTGAATGCCGATATAGTCAATAAAGTTGTAAATCTAGCTTCGCGTAATGCGAGCTTTATTAATAAACGCTTTAATGGCCAATTATCTACTAAATCTAGCCTTACCGATCAGGCTCTGTATGATACTTTTGTTGAGGCTGCAATATCTATAGGTGAGGCTTATAGCAATAGGGAAACTAGCCGTGCTATCCGCAAGATCATGGCACTGGCAGATCTAGCAAATCGCTATGTGGATGAACAGGCTCCCTGGAGCGTAGCGAAGCAAAAGGGACGAGATGAAGATCTGCAAAAAATATGTTCAATGGGTATTGAACTATTCCGATTATTGATGACGTATTTAAAACCGGTTCTACCATCGCTCGCAGAGCGAGCTGAAGTATTTCTCAATTCATCGCTGACTTGGAACTCTATCGAGTCTCCGCTAGGTGCCCACCGTATTCGGTCTTTTAAGACATTATTTAACCGTATCGAAATGGCTACTGTAGAGAACATGATTAATACTTCAATCCAGGAAGCAGCAATGGCTAATGAGCCAGCAAGATGCTAAAGGCTGCTAAAACATTAATAAAAATAAACCCGATTACTATCGGATAGTCTCTAGATTGCTTATCTATCTAAAAATAAAAAAAGAAATTTATACATTTTTTAGAACACCACCTAACTATTAAAATGTAATAGTGATAGCTAAATTAGCGCTATTCTAAAAGTCGATATAAAATAAACATGGATGTATGATGTTATGAAAGGAGCTCCCCCGTTAATTAGAGCGCTATTGCTTACGTCATTAATTTTAACAATCGGACGCGGGCTAACGCTACCGTTTCTAGCTATTTTTTTAACACAACAACGCTTTATGACACCCGTGCAAACTGGGTTAGTACTGGGCGCCGGTTTAACTTTAGCTATTTTGTTAAGCCTATATGGTGGTTATCTAGTAGATAGCTTTCCTAAGACACGCTTAATTTTATGCTCTATGGTATGTTTGGGTGTTAGCTTTTTCTTGTTACCTTTAACCGCTTCAGTAATATTTCTTATTATACTGATGGCGTTAATAAACTTTTCTTACTCACTCTTCAGTCTGAGTATAAAAGCTATTTTGGCAGAATGGCTGACAGTCAGCGATCGCATTAAGGCTTTTTCTGCTAACCATACTCTAGTTAACGTGGGTTGGGCAGTTGGTCCTCCTCTTAGCGTTGCGATAGCCGTTAAGCATCCGCTATCTCCTTTTTTTTTAGCTGGTATTATAAGTTTAATGGCCACTTTGCTATTGGGTAAATTGCTACCAAACTTCGGATCTACGCCACAGCAAAAGGTAGAGAAAAGCTCGTCTGTGACTAAACAACGATATAATTTTAGCCAAACATTATCTATTCTAAGCCGTGATTGGCGTTTTGTTTGGTTCATTCTCGGTGGCACACTTGGTAGTTTTGTTAGTAGCCAATTTGCAAGCTGCATTTCCCAATATTTAATGATTGCCTTTGATCCTGACTTTGCCTATAAGGTATTAGGCATAATTTTGCCAATAAATGCCAGTATCGTTGTTTTGTTACAATACTTAATTAGCCGTAATATTACCCGTGAGGCTCTAATGAAATGGCTCACCTTTGGTAGTATATTTTTTCTTTGCGGACTAATATTAATTATTTTTGCGCAGCGCTCTATTCAATTATGGATTATAGCTATCGCTATTTTCTCGCTTGGAGAGATTATTTTCATTCCAGTTGAATATATATTTGTCGATTTTATAGCACCTACCAATCTAAAAGGTAGCTATTACGGCATGCAAAATATCAGTAGTCTGGGTGGTGCGGTCAATCCTTTATTAACCGGCATATTACTAACATATACACCACCAATAACTATCTTTGTAGTAATGATGTTGGCAACACTATTAAGTTTATATTTATTTTTGAAAGGTTTTCTTCTAGCTATAAAGTGTAGTCGTACTGGCGAGTAATAGTATTATTTTGTAAAAACATAGATCCTACATAAAATAGTAAATTAGTAATTTACAGGTAACTGCTTAAAAGATAATAGTTACGGAAACCGGCTTATCATAACCTCCTTCTAGGAGGCAGATTTTAACTAAAAAACTAAAATACATTTTTTAAAATTATTGATATTTTTAAAGAAAAATTCTATTTATTTCTATAAATAAAGCTTATCTGCTTTTTAAGCAATACGGCTTATTTTTTACAATCTCTCAATTTAAGAGGCGTAAATTTAGTGGTTTTTAAGCAGTGAGTCTTCTTTATTGTTTGATGGTTACTGGCCCGGCTTATGGTAACCAACGCGCTAGCAGTGCATTGCAGTTTTCGCAAGCACTATTTGCGAGTGGGCACCAAATTAGCACCATCTTTTTCTATCAAGAAGGGGTATATAATGCCAACCGCTTTAGTGCTCCGGCTATTGATGAGGTGGATATTGTACGTGCTTGGCATAAGCTAGCGACACAGTATCAGATTACCCTGCATGTCTGTATTGCCGCTGCGCTACGTCGCGGTGTAACCAATGCTGAGCAAGCGGAACTAATTGCTTTAGCCGGAGATAATCTCCAGTCGAGCTTTCATCTCAGCGGCCTAGGCAAACTAGCTGAGGCCTTGCTCGAATGCGATCGTTTTATTCAGTTTTAGAAAAATGAATAGTATTGCATTTGTTTTCACCTCCGGACCGCATGGCTCTGCCGCTGGAAGAGAAGGATTAGATGCTCTGCTGGCGACTTCTGTACTAAATGAAGATATCGGTGTTTTTTTTATTTCAGACGGCGTTTTATTGCTACTGGCACAGCAGCAGCCAGCGCATATTTTAGCGCGGAACTTTATTGCTACTTTCGGCGTTCTATCACTGTATGATAAGTATCAACTATACATTTGCGCTGACTCGGTAGCTGAGAGAGGACTAGTTACTAACGCTAGTAGCTGGGTGCTAAAACCTAAATTGCTACCGGCAAAAGAATGGCGCAAGTGCCTAGATAACTTTAATTTTATGTTGACGTTCTAAACTAATAAGTACAGATGCTATATATTCTGAGTCGTTCTCCATATAATTTTGATCTCAAGGCTCTGCTACGTACCGTACAGCTAGGCGATTGTCTGCTATTACTGTCTGATGGTGTTATTGCTGGTCTTTCAGGAACATCGGCCTGGCGTCTACTTAGCGCTACTAATTTAACTCTCTATGCTCTTTTAAATGATATTACAGCTCGAGGGCTGACAACTTATTTTTCGCGTAATATAATAATGATTAGTTATACTGATTTTGTTGGCTTGACAGAAAAACACCCACAGTGTATGGCATGGTAAGTGATTATAAAATTATATATTTTACATCATATATACTTATCTTGACACTGTTATCTGTTAGATATATAATTTTTGCTTTTTAGTTATTCATTTCTTCTTATCATTTAGAATAAAAGAAAAAATACATTTTTTAAGTAAAAAAATCTAGGAACTGTATTAAATGGCAACAATTAACCAGCTAGTACGAAAACCACGTTCTATAAAAGTTGCTAAAAGCAATGTTCCGGCGTTGGAATCGTGCCCTCAAAAACGTGGCGTATGTACTAGAGTGTATACTACCACTCCAAAAAAACCGAATTCCGCTCTGCGGAAGGTATGCCGAGTTCGCTTAACTAATGGTTTTGAAGTTACCTCTTATATTGGTGGTGAGGGGCATAATCTTCAGGAGCATTCAGTGGTTCTGATCCGTGGCGGTCGCGTTAAAGACTTACCAGGTGTCCGTTACCACACTATTCGTGGCACCCTTGACTGCTCAGGTGTTAAAGATCGCAAGCAGGGCCGCTCTAAGTACGGCGTGAAGAAGCCAAAGGCTTAAGATGAAGTACTTGATCTAATTTTGAATAATTATGAATTAGCAATGGAGTATATTTATGCCACGGCGTCGCGTTATTAGTCAACGTAAAATACTGCCAGATCCGAAGTTTGGATCTGAGCTTTTAGCAAAATTTATTAATATTTTGATGGTCAATGGTAAGAAATCTACAGCAGAAGCAATCGTCTATACTGCACTTGAGACCATTGCTCAGCGTTCTGGTAAAAACCATCTGGAAGTTTTTGAAATTGCACTAGATAATGTGCGTCCAACTGTTGAAGTCAAGTCGCGCCGTGTTGGTGGGTCAACCTATCAGGTCCCAGTAGAAGTTCGTCCGATCCGTCGTCATGCCCTTGCAATGCGTTGGATCGTTGAAGCTGCTCGTAAGCGCAGTGATAAATCTATGGCTCTGCGTTTAGCAAACGAACTTTCCAATGCAGCAGAAAATAAAGGTACTGCTGTGAAGAAACGTGAAGATGTTCACCGTATGGCAGATGCAAATAAGGCCTTTACTCATTATCGCTGGTAATCGTGTTATAGTAGTCACTGTTAAACTAGCAGAAGTTTATGAAGCGTTCCATCCTGGTGGTTAGTATCGAAATTCCAGTAATCGAGGATTTAAATGGCTCGTATAACACCCATTACACGCTATCGTAATATTGGTATTAGTGCGCATATCGATGCAGGTAAAACTACTACTACTGAGCGTATTTTATTCTATACTGGTGTCAACCATAAGATTGGTGAAGTTCATAATGGCGCAGCAACCATGGACTGGATGACCCAAGAACAAGAACGTGGTATCACCATTACTTCCGCTGCAACTACTTGTTTTTGGGCTGGTATGGCAAATCAATTTGATTTGCACCGTATCAATATCATCGATACTCCAGGACATGTTGATTTCACTATTGAAGTAGAGCGTTCCATGCGTGTCCTCGATGGAGCTGTTATGGTATATTGTGCGGTGGGCGGTGTTCAACCACAGTCTGAAACTGTATGGCGTCAGGCAAATAAGTATAAAGTGCCGCGTATAGCATTTGTTAATAAGATGGACCGGATGGGAGCTAATTATTTACGCGTGGTAGAACAGTTAAAAACCCGTCTTGCTGCTAATCCAGTTCCTATTCAGCTGGCAATTGGTGCAGAAGAAAACTTTACTGGTGTGATCGATCTAGTAAAAATGAAAGCACTTCACTGGAGTGAAGCTGATCAAGGAGTTACCTTTACTTACGAAAATATCCCAAACGATCTTATCGAACTAGCTAATAAGTGGCATCAGCATTTGGTTGAATTTGCAGCAGAAGCGTCTGAAAAGCTGCTAGATAAATACTTAGTCGGTGAAGAGCTAAGCGAAGCAGAAATTAAAGACGGTCTACGTCAGCGCGTTCTGAAGAATGAAATCATTCTAGTAACCTGTGGTTCCGCCTTTAAAAATAAAGGTGTACAAGCTATGCTAGATGCAGTAATAGAATATCTACCTGCACCTACCGATATACCATCTATTAAGGGAGTATTAGACAATGGCAAGATTCATGCAGAGCGTCATTCGAGAGATAATGAACCGTTTTCTGCTCTAGCATTCAAAATAGCTACTGACCAGTTTGTGGGTAATCTGACCTTCTTTCGCGTTTATTCAGGTGTAGTAAACTCCGGCGATACAGTACTTAATTCAGTAAAAGAAAAGCGCGAACGTTTCGGTCGTATCGTGCAGATGCACGCTAATAAACGTGAAAAAATTAGTGAAGTACGCGCTGGAGATATCGCTGCGGCTATAGGTTTAAAAGATGTGACAACCGGGGATACATTATGCGATCCATCAGCTCCAATTATCCTTGAGCGAATGGAGTTCCCTGAACCAGTCATCTCTGTCGCTGTTGAACCAAAAACTAGAGCTGACCAAGAAAAAATGAGTTTGGCGTTGGGTCGTCTGGCGCAGGAAGATCCATCTTTCCGTGTACGTACCGACGAGGAATCTGGTCAGACTATTATCGCCGGTATGGGTGAGTTGCATCTGGAAATTCTGGTTGATCGTATGCGTCGCGAATTTAATGTAGAAGCTAACGTCGGTAAGCCCCAAGTAGCCTATCGCGAAACCATCCGCAAAACTGTAAAGCAAGAAGGAAAATTTATTCGTCAGTCCGGCGGACGTGGCCAGTTTGGTCATGTTTGGCTTCGTATTGAGCCGATGGAACCAGGTGATAAAAACTATGAATTCTTGAATGAAATCGTCGGTGGCGTCGTGCCTAAGGAATATATCCCAGCAGTAGATAAAGGCATCCAGGAACAGATAAAGAGTGGTATATTAGCTGGTTACCCAATTGTAGATATTCGGGTGGCTGCCTTTGATGGTTCTTATCACGAAGTTGATTCTTCGGAAATGGCTTTTAAAATTGCAGGCTCAATAGCCTTCAAAGAAGGATTTATGAAGGCGCAACCTATTTTACTGGAGCCTATTATGAAAGTTGAAATTGAAACACCTGAAGATTATATGGGTGACGTGATTGGTGACTTGAATCGTCGTCGTGGTACAATTGAAGGGATGGAAGACACCACAACAGGTAAAACTATACGTGCGCGGGTACCTTTATCTGAAATGTTTGGTTATGCCACTGATTTGCGTTCACAGACTCAGGGCCGTGCTTCTTATTCTATGGAGTTTTTGAAATATAATGAAGCACCAAATAATGTTGCTCAGGCTATTATTGAAGCCCGCAACTCTCACTAATGAAAATTATTCTCATAATATATGAAAACTACTGCTCGTCACGAGCAGTTTGAAAAAAAAGAGTTTAATCAAGTACTAGCTAAGCTAATTTTATTGATTTTAATCAAGACGCATCTCCAGTCCAGTTTTATATTTTTAATAAAAATTAAAATTATATATTTTATTACTACAATGGAAGTAATGGAAAGAAATAAAGGCTGTAGCAATAAATATAATTTTTATAGGCTAAAAACTACCAGTTTTTTTTACTATTTATATTGACTAAAATCTTCTAACTGCCAGAAACAGAAAAATAGTTATGCCTGATAGATGGACTACCTGCGTTTTAATGGACATTTAATATCCATGTCATTGAAGGAGTTATCCTATATAGGTTTTTATGATGATGAAGAATAAAGTGCAAGGATATTGGCGTAGCCTAGAAGTAATAAAGTGGTTAGTTATCGCGATTATGTTTATCGTAGTTATCATCGGTAACTATTTTTACCGTGATTATAGCTTATCTCTTAGAGCGCTAGTAGTCATGCTGATTATCGCTATTGCTTGCAGTGTGGCAATGATGACTAATAAATGCAAGTTTATCGTTATGTTTACGCGTGAAGCGCGCACCGAATTACGTAAAGTAATTTGGCCTACTCGCCAAAAAACGTTAAATATTACGTTAATCGTCGCTGCAGTTACCGCTATTATGTCATTAATTCTGTGGGGACTAGATAGCATTCTAGTCCATTTAGTATCTTTTATCATTGGCCTGAGGTTCTAATGTCCGAAGCGTTAAAAAAGCGCTGGTACGTCGTTCAGGCGTTTTCCAGCTTTGAGGGACGTGTAGCGCAGTCTCTTCGAGAACATATTAAGCTGTATGATATGGAAAAGCTATTTGGAGACGTGATGGTTCCCACAGAAGAAGTAGTTGAAATCAGAAGCGGTCAGCGCCGTAAAAGCGAACGTAAATTTTTTCCAGGCTATGTTCTAGTACAGATGGTAATGAATGATGCTAGTTGGCATTTAGTGCGTAGCATACCGCGTGTTCTGGGTTTCATCGGCGGTACCTCCGATCATCCAACCCCTATAAGTGATAAAGAAGTTGAATCTATTATGAATCGTTTGCAGCAAGTTGGTGATAAGCCACGGCCAAAAACGCTATTTGAACCTGGAGAACTAGTCCGCGTTAATGACGGTCCCTTTGCTGATTTTAATGGTATGGTAGAAGAAGTAGATTACGAAAAGAGTCGCTTGAAAGTATCAGTTTCAATCTTTGGCCGTGCCACCCCGGTTGAGCTAGATTTTGGTCAAGTTGAAAAAGGTTAAAAAAACTAATTCATTAAACAGTAAGTATTAAAATTAATTAAGAAATTCTTTTCTTATACATTATTGAGTAATTTTTATAAAGGAAAACAATATGGCTAGTAAGAAAATACAAGCCTCTGTCAAACTACAGGTTGCTGCAGGTATGGCAAACCCTAGTCCTCCGGTAGGTCCAGTTCTTGGTCAACAGGGCGTTAACATCATGGAATTTTGTAAAGCCTTCAATGCAAAAACTGAAAGTATTGAAAAGGGTTTACCGATTCCAGTTGTTATAACCGTTTACTCTGACCGTTCTTTCACTTTTGTTACCAAAACACCTCCGACTGCTGTACTGCTGAAAAAAGCTGCAGGTATCAAATCTGGTTCCAGTAAACCTAATCAAAATAAGGTTGGTAAAGTAACTAGTACGCAGATTAGCGAAATCGCTGTTACTAAAGCAGCTGATATGACTGGTGCTGATGTGCAAGCAAGGTTCCGCTCAATTGCTGGTACTGCACGTTCCATGGGCATCCTCCTGGAGACTTAATAATGGCTAAAGTTACTAAGCGCATGCGTTTAATCCGCAATAAAGTTAATACAAATAAACAGTACGAAATATTTGAAGCCGTGGCTTTACTTAAAGAACTTGCCACAGCTAAGTTCATCGAAAGCTTTGATGTTGCTGTTCAACTAGGCATTGATGCTCGTAAATCAGACCAGTACTTACGTGGCGCTATCGTCTTGCCGCACGGCACTGGCCGCAGCATTCGTGTCGCCGTGTTTACACAGGGCGACAATGTTGAAGCGGCGCAGGCCGCTGGCGCAGATTTAGTTGATATGGATAAGTTAGCTAATCAAATAAAAAAGGGCGAGTTTAATTTCGATGTAGTTATCGCTTCCCCAGATGCTATGCGTTTTGTGGGCCAGTTTGGCCAGATTCTAGGCCCTAGAGGACTAATGCCTAACCCAAAGTTAGGCACTGTAACTCAGAACATTGCTGAAGCAGTTAAAAACGCCAAAGCTGGTCAGATACGTTACCGTAATGATAAAAATGGCATAATTCATACAACTATTGGTAAAGTTGATTTCAAATTTGAGAAACTAAAGGAAAATCTAGAAGCTCTGCTCATTGCGTTAAAAAAAGCTAAACCAACGCATACTAAGGGAGTCTATATTAAGAAAATAAGCCTATCTACTACTATGGGTGCGGGCTTGTCAATCGATCAAAATAGCCTGTCTATAACAACCGCTTAATTATTCCTTTACGCGGACGTTAGATTTCTCTAAAATTTAATGTAATACCTTTTCAGAGTAATTACTTTACAATATCTTGCGTAAGACCAGGATTTTTTTCTTCTTTTACCATCATTTTGACGGTACTTAAACGTAAAGTAAATTACAGGATCTTTTCCCCAGCTAAATTAGGAGCAAAAGCTTATGGCATTAAATCTTCAAGACAAACAAGCTATTGTTGCTAAAGTCAGTAAAATAGCCAAAAGCGCGCTGTCTGTAGTCATTGCAGATTCCTGCGGTATCACCGTGGATAAAATGACTGAACTGCGTAAAGCTGGTCGTAAAGCTGGTATTTATATGCGAGTTATTCGTAATACGCTGATGCGTCGCGTAGTTAAAGGCACTACTTTCGAATGCTTAAAAAGCACATTTGTTGGTCCTACTTTGGTTGCATTTTCAAATGAACACCCGGGTGCAGCCGCTCGTTTGTTTAAAGTTTTTTCCAATAAAAATGATAATTTTAAGATTAAAGCAGCAGCTTTTGAAGGTGAGTTAATTTTGGCATCACAAATCGATAAATTAGCAACTATGCCTACTTACGACGAAGTAATTGTCCATCTGATGTTGACTATACAAGAAGCCTCTGCAGTTAAACTAGTTCGCCTCTTGGCCGTTCTACGTAATCAGAAAGAAACGGCAAGAAAAGAAACGGCATGAGCAGCTTTTATCTTGAAACTACTATAAACTTATAAACAATCTCTAACATTCTAGGAATATTTGTTATGTCTTCTATCACTAAAGAACAAATTATTGATGCGGTTGCGGACATGTCCGTTATGGACGTAGTTGAACTGATATCCATGATGGAAAAAAAATTCGGTGTTTCTGCCTCTACAGTTGCAGTTTCTGTGGGTGATTCAGTTGAAGCTGGAGAAGAAAAAACCGAGTTTAACGTTGTCTTGAGCTCTTTCGGCGTAAATAAAGTAGCCGTAATTAAAACCGTGCGTAACGCTACCGGTCTGGGCCTGAAAGAAGCCAAAGACTTGGTTGAATCAGCACCTGTCACTCTAAAAGAAGGTATAAATAAATCTGAAGCAGATGCTTTGAAGCAAGCTTTGGAAGAAGCAGGGGCTTCTGTTGAACTTAAATAACTTAACCTTTCAGGTGGTTTTAACCTCCTGCTAAGCTTGATGGCTGGTAGTTGTCAAGTTATCAGCTTTTTTACGCTCTTTATATACGCTCTATAATAGCTATCTAGAACTAGATGAACTAAAAAAATAAAACTAGAGGCATTTACACTATTTAGCATCTAACTAATTAATTTTAATACATTTTATCTATATATTTAATAGTATTGCATCATCTATTGATGACATCGTGTTGAGCAAAGTGCAGCAATATGATTTACGTTTTAATAAAATAGTTTTTTGCAAAAAAACTCTCAGCTTTCCGATCGCGATAAAAAATTTTGCAATGTTGCTTGTCCTGTCCCTAGTTAGGACAGATAGAGAGTGTGTTGACTTGTCAGCTAGCTAAGGAACCCTATGGTTTACTCCTATACCGAAAAAAAACGTATTCGTAAGGACTTCGGAAAACTTCCGCAGGTTTTAGACATTCCCTACCTTCTTTCTATCCAGCTTGATTCTTTCAAAAAGTTCATCGAGCAAGATCATGAAGGTCAGTACGGTCTGGAAGCAGCTTTCCGATCCGTATTTCCTATACAAAGCTACAGCGGCAACTCTGAATTGCAGTATGTCAGTTACCGTTTAGGTGAACCTGTGTTTGATGTTAAAGAATGCCAAATCCGAGGTATGACTTATTCTGCCCCACTGCGTGTCAAGCTACGTCTTATTATTTATGAGCGCGAAGCGCCTGAAGGGACAGTGAAAAACATTAAAGAGCAGGAAGTTTACATGGGCGAAATTCCTCTCATGACCGAGAATGGCACATTTATTATCAACGGTACTGAACGTGTTATCGTTTCCCAGTTACACCGCAGCCCCGGTGTATTCTTTGATAGCGACAAAGGTAAAACTCACTCTTCTGGTAAAGTATTATATAACGCGCGTATTATTCCTTACCGCGGTTCTTGGCTGGATTTTGAATTTGACCCGAAAGATAATTTGTTTTTCCGTATTGACCGACGTCGTAAATTACCGGCAACTATTATTTTACGCGCGCTGAACTATGACACTTACCAGATTTTAGATCTGTTTTTCGATAAAATTATTTACGAAATTCATGCTAAAACATGGCAAATGAGGCTGGTTCCTGAGCGTTTACGCGGTGAAACCGCCTCGTTTGATATTAAGTCAAACAGTACTGATACTGTTTATGTTGAAAAAGGCCGCCGTATTACGGCAAACCATATACGTCAGCTTGAAAAAGACGGTATAACACAGATTGAAGTTCCAGTTGAATATCTTATTGGTAAAGTGGTCATAAAAGATTACTTAAATGAAAGCACTGGTGAAATTATTATTTCCGCAAATATGGAACTAACACTGGATCTAATATCTAAACTGAACCAGGCTGGACATAAAAGTATAGAAACATTGTTTACTAATGAGTTAGACCACGGCGCTTATATATCAGAGACGCTTCTAGTTGACCCCACTAGTGACCGGTTGAGTGCACTTGTAGAAATCTACCGTATGATGCGACCCGGCGAGCCGCCGACCCGTGAAGCGGCTGAGCAACTGTTTGAAAATCTATTTTTTTCAGAGGAACGTTACGATTTATCTGCGGTAGGCCGGATGAAATTTAATCGTTCGCTGCTACGCGAAACAATTGAAGGTTTAAGTATTCTCAGCAAAGAGGATATTATTGACGTGATAAAAAAACTTATTGATATTCGTAACGGTAAAGGCGAAGTTGATGATATCGATCACCTTGGCAATCGTCGTATTCGTTCGGTAGGAGAAATGGCAGAAAATCAGTTCCGCATTGGTCTAGTGCGTGTAGAACGTGCGGTAAAGGAGCGTCTATCTTTAGGCGATTTAGATAGTCTAATGCCACAGGATATGATTAATGCCAAGCCAATTTCAGCTGCAGTAAAAGAGTTCTTCGGTTCCAGCCAGTTGTCGCAATTTATGGATCAGAATAACCCGCTATCTGAAATTACTCATAAGCGCCGTATATCAGCCCTTGGCCCTGGCGGTTTAACCCGTGAGCGGGCGGGTTTTGAAGTGCGTGATGTGCATCCTACCCATTACGGACGCGTCTGCCCCATCGAGACCCCAGAAGGACCAAATATCGGCCTTATTAACTCACTGTCTGTTTATGCACAGACTAATGAATATGGTTTCTTGGAAACTCCGTACCGGAGCGTGCAGAACGGTGTGGTTACCGATGAAATTCATTATCTCTCTGCTATTGAAGAAGGTAATTTCGTAATCGCGCAGGCTAATACAAAACTTAGTGAAGACGGCCGTTTCGTAGACGATTTGGTCACCTGTCGCAGCAAAGGTGAATCAAGTCTATTTAATCGCGATCAGGTCGATTATATGGACGTTTCCACTCAGCAAGTAGTTTCGGTAGGCGCTTCTTTGATTCCCTTTTTGGAGCACGATGATGCTAATCGCGCCTTAATGGGGGCAAATATGCAGCGCCAGGCGGTGCCTCCCCTGCGCACAGATAAACCACTTGTTGGCACTGGTATGGAGCGCGCTGTAGCAGTAGATTCTGGTGTTACATCCGTGGCAAAACGCGGTGGTACCGTACAGTACGTAGATGCTTCACGTATTGTAATTAATGTCAATTTAGATGAAATGTATCCGGGCGAAGCAGGTATTGATATTTATAATTTAACGAAATATATTCGTTCTAACCAAAATACTTGTATCAACCAGACGCCCTGTATATCGTTGGGTGAACCAGTTGAGCGCGGTGACGTACTGGCTGATGGCCCGTCTACCGATTTAGGTGAGCTAGCACTAGGTCAGAATATGCGTATCGCGTTCATGCCGTGGAATGGCTACAACTTCGAAGATTCTATGCTCGTTTCCGAACGCGTAGTGCAAGAAGATCGTTTTACTACCATCCATATTCAGGAACTAGCGTGCTTTTCCCGCGATACTAAACTAGGTCCCGAAGAAATTACTGCTGACATTCCAAATGTTGGGGAAGTAGCGCTATCAAAACTAGATGAGTCAGGCATTGTATATATTGGCGCAGAAGTTACAGGCGGCGATATTTTAGTTGGCAAAGTAACGCCGAAAAGCGAAACACAATTAACACCAGAAGAAAAACTATTGCGTGCTATCTTCGGTGAAAAAGCCTCTGATACTAAGGATTCATCGCTGCGTGTTCCTAACGGAGTTTCCGGTACAGTGATCGATGTCCAGGTGTTTACCCGTGATGGAATAGAAAAAGATAAACGTGCACTAGAAATTGAAGAAATGCAGCTTAAAAAGGCTAAGAAAGATCTGACTGAAGAATTGCAAATTTTTGAAGCTGGTCTGTTTGCTCGTATTCATGATTTGTTGGTTTCCGGTGGTATCGAGACAGAGAAGCTAGACAATCTAATCCGTGAACGCTGGTTCGAACTAAGCCTGGCAGATAAAGCTAAACAGAATCAATTTGAACAGCTTACCAGACAGTACGAAGAGCTAAAGCGAGAATTTGAGAAGAAGCTTGAAGCTAAGCGCCATAAAATTACCCAAGGAGATGATTTAGCACCGGGCGTACTAAAAATTGTAAAGATATATCTAGCAGTAAAACGTCAGATACAGCCAGGCGATAAGATAGCTGGACGTCATGGGAACAAGGGTGTTGTCTCCAAGATCAACCCGATTGAAGATATGCCTTACGATGAGAATGGCGTCCCGGTAGATATCGTGCTGAATCCGCTTGGCGTACCGTCGCGTATGAATATCGGCCAGATACTGGAAACTCATTTAGGTATGGCGACTAAAGGCATCGGTGATAAAATCAATAAAATGCTCAAGCAGCACGAAAAAGTAGATAAGCTACGCGAGTTTATCCAGAAGGCTTATAATCTTGGTGACAACGTACGTCAAAAAGTGGATCTCAATACCTTCTCCGATGAGGAAATACTACGTCTAGCCGAAAATCTGAAGAAGGGCATGCCAATTGCTACTCCGGTTTTCGATGGCGCCAAAGAGAAAGAGATTAAGGCTTTGCTGCAGCTGGGCGGGTTGCCTACGTCCGGTCAGATTACCTTGTTTGATGGTCGCACTGGTGAGCAATTTGAGCGTCAGGTTACTGTAGGGTATATGTACATGTTAAAGTTAAATCATTTAGTAGACGATAAAATGCATGCTCGTTCTACTGGCTCATACAGTCTAGTGACCCAGCAGCCTCTAGGTGGAAAAGCGCAATTTGGCGGCCAGCGCTTTGGGGAAATGGAAGTATGGGCGCTAGAAGCCTATGGTGCTGCTTACACTCTGCAGGAAATGCTTACCGTTAAGTCAGATGATGTTAACGGTCGTACCAAGATGTATAAAAATATTGTGGATAGCCATCACCTGATGGAACCAGGGATGCCAGAATCCTTCAATGTCTTATTAAAAGAAATCAGTTCGCTAGGAATCAACATCGAGCTTGAAGAAGACTAATGTTTCCGCCTGGGGTGCGTGCGATTAGCACTGGTAATAAAGAAAGGTGCCTAAGTGTTCCTTCTAACTCCGACAGGAGCCAATCGGTGAAAGATTTAATAAAATTTCTAAAAGCGCAAACTAAGACTGAAGAGTTTGATGCGATCAAAATAGCTCTGGCCTCGCCTGATATGATTAGGTCATGGTCTTTCGGTGAAGTAAAAAAACCAGAAACCATTAACTATCGTACTTTTAAGCCTGAACGCGACGGTTTGTTCTGCGCACGTATATTCGGGCCAGTAAAAGATTATGAATGCTTGTGTGGTAAGTATAAACGTTTAAAACATCGCGGCGTAATCTGCGAAAAATGTGGTGTTGAAGTTACTCAAACTAAAGTACGCCGTGAACGCATGGGCCATATAGAACTGGCTTCGCCTACAGCACATATCTGGTTTTTAAAATCTCTTCCCTCCCGTATTGGCCTGCTGCTAGACATGCCACTACGTGATATTGAGCGCGTGCTATATTTCGAATCCTATGTAGTTGTTGAAGGTGGAATAACCAACCTCGAGTGCCGTCAAATCTTGACTGAAGAGCAGTATCTTGACGCCTTGGAAGAGTTTGGTGACGAATTCGAAGCTAAAATGGGCGCTGAAGCTATTCAGACCTTATTAAAAAACATAGACTTAAAACAGGAATGCGATCAACTACGCGAAGAGCTGGAAGAAACCAATTCTGAAACTAAACGTAAAAAATTAACCAAACGCATTAAGTTACTTGAAGCTTTTGTCCATTCTGGCAACAAGCCAGAATGGATGATTATGACGGTTTTACCAGTACTACCTCCTGATCTGCGTCCTCTGGTACCACTAGACGGTGGTCGCTTTGCGACCTCTGATCTAAATGATCTGTATCGTCGCGTGATAAACCGTAATAACCGTCTGAAACGGCTGCTAGATCTAGCCGCGCCGGATATCATAGTACGTAACGAGAAACGTATGCTACAGGAAGCTGTCGATGCCTTGCTAGACAACGGTCGTCGCGGACGCGTCATTACTGGATCAAATAAGCGGCCGCTGAAATCTTTAGCCGATATGATTAAAGGGAAGCAGGGCCGTTTCCGTCAAAATCTGTTAGGAAAACGCGTCGACTACTCTGGTCGTTCAGTTATTACCGTTGGTCCGTACCTTCGTCTGCATCAATGCGGTCTGCCAAAAAAAATGGCGCTGGAGCTTTTTAAACCCTTTATCTATGGTAAGTTACAAATGCGTGATCTCGCTACTACTATCAAAGCCGCCAAGAAGATGGTTGAACGTGAGGAAGCCGTGGTCTGGGATATCCTAGACGAGGTCATTCGTGAGCACCCGGTTATGCTGAACCGAGCACCTACACTACATAGACTGGGAATTCAAGCATTTGAGCCGGTTCTGATAGAAGGTAAAGCGATTCAGCTTCATCCGCTGGTATGCGCGGCTTATAATGCTGACTTCGACGGTGACCAGATGGCGGTGCACGTTCCATTGACGCTAGAGGCCCAGTTAGAAGCGCGTGTTCTGATGATGTCTACTAATAACATTCTATCCCCAGCCAATGGGGAGCCGATCATCGTGCCATCACAGGATGTTGTGTTGGGTCTATATTATATGACCCGCGATCGTGTTAACTGCAAGGGCGAAGGTATGGTGCTAACCGGGCCAAAAGAAGCTGAACGCATTTATCGTTCTGGCGTGGCCGATCTGCATGCACGCGTTAAAGTACGTATTACTGAGCATGATAAGTGCGATAATGGTAAGTGGGTAAAGAACACGCATCTGGTAGAAACGACTATCGGCCGTGCTATTCTTTGGATGATTGTCCCAAAGGGACTGCCATTTTCGCTGGTAGATCAGGCGCTAGGTAAGAAAGCAATCTCCACAATGCTGAATACTTGCTACCGCTTGCTTGGTCTGAAGTCGACCGTAATTTTTGCTGATCAGATCATGTACACCGGATTTACCTACGCTGCCCGTTCCGGCTCATCAGTCGGTATCGATGACATGGTAATCCCAATCAAGAAAGCTGAAATTATTGATGAAGCTGAATCAGAAGTTGCAGAAATTCAAGAACAGTTCCAGTCAGGTCTGGTAACTGCAGGCGAACGTTATAACAAAGTGATCGATATTTGGGCTGCAGCTAACGAGCGTGTCGCTAAGGCAATGATGGATAATTTATCCACAGAAGCCGTATTTAACCGTTACGGCGATGAAGAGCGTCAACTGTCGTTTAACAGTATCTTTATGATGGCTGACTCCGGTGCTCGTGGTTCAGCAGCACAGATTCGCCAATTGGCCGGTATGCGTGGCCTGATGGCTAAACCTGACGGCTCTATTATTGAGACGCCGATTACTGCGAATTTCCGTGAAGGGTTAAACGTGTTACAGTACTTCATCTCCACACATGGAGCGCGTAAAGGTTTAGCTGATACTGCTCTTAAAACTGCTAACTCCGGTTATCTAACTCGCCGTTTAGTTGACGTAGCTCAGGATTTAGTAGTAACTGAAGATGACTGCGGAACCTTTGCTGGTATCATTATGACGCCAGTTATCGAAGGTGGTGATGTAAAAGAGCCGCTTCGCGAACACATATTGGGCCGAGTTACGGCAGAAAATATTTTGCAACCTGGGACCGAAGATATTTTGGTTGAGCGCAATACACTACTGAATGAACAGTTGTGTGATATCCTTGAAGAAAATTCCGTAGATAGCGTCAAAGTTCGTTCTGTTGTAACCTGCGATACGGATTTCGGTGTATGCGTTAATTGCTATGGCCGAGATTTAGCTCGTGGTCATTTAGTTAATAAAGGCGAAGCTATAGGTGTTATCGCTGCACAGTCTATTGGTGAACCCGGCACGCAACTGACTATGCGTACCTTCCACATTGGCGGTGCCGCGTCCCGTGCAGCTGCAGAATCAAGTATTCAGGTAAAAAACAAAGGCACTATTCGTTTGAATAACGCTAAGTTCGTTGTCAACAGCAGCGGTAAACTAGTAATTACCTCACGTAATACCGAATTAAAGCTTGTCGATGAATTTAGCCGTACTAAGGAAAGCTATAGGGTGCCCTACGGGGCCATCATGGACAAAGGTGACGGTGCGGAGACCATAGGAGGGGAAATAGTTGCCAACTGGGATCCACACACCATGCCGGTTATTACCGAGGTTGATGGTTTTATCCGTTTTACCGATATGATAGATGGGCAAACTATTACCCGACAGACCGATGAACTTACAGGTTTGTCTTCTATTGTGGTGCTTGATACTGCTGAACGTACTGGCAGTTGGAAAGATTTGCGGCCGGCGCTGCGTATTGTTGACAAAAACGGTAATAATGTTTTGATCCCAGGTACGGATATACCAGCACAGTATTTTTTGCCAGGCAAAACTATCATTCAGTTGGAAGATGGGGCCAAAATCACTAGCGGTGATACGCTAGCGCGTTTGCCGCAGGAAACTTGCGGTACCAAAGATATCACAGGTGGTCTGCCGCGCGTAGCAGATCTGTTCGAAGCACGTCGACCGAAAGAGCCAGCAATTTTAGCGGAAATCAGTGGTATTATTTCGTTTGGTAAAGATACTAAAGGTAAGCGGCGCCTAATTATCTCGCCGTTGAACAACAGTGATGATTACGAAGAAATGATTCCGAAATGGCGTCAACTAAACGTATTCGAAGGAGAACGCGTTGAACGGGGTGATGTAATTTCTGACGGTCAAGAATCGCCACACGATATTCTACGTTTGCGTGGTGTGCATGCAGTTACTAGCTATATCGTAAACGAAGTTCAGGATGTCTACCGTCTGCAAGGTGTAAAGATTAACGATAAACATATCGAAGTTATCGTTCGTCAGATGTTACGTAAAGCTACCATTACTTGCAGCGGTGGTTCAGATTTTCTAGAAGGTGAGCAGGTAGAATACTCTCGTATCAAGATTGCTAATCGTCAATTAGCCAATGAAGGCAAGTTAAAAGTAAACTATGTGCGCGATCTGTTAGGTATCACCAAAGCTTCATTAGCTACTGAGTCTTTTATCTCAGCAGCTTCTTTCCAGGAAACTACACGCGTGCTAACCGAAGCAGCAGTAGCCGGAAAATTTGATGAACTGCGTGGTCTAAAAGAGAACGTTATCGTTGGCCGGTTAATTCCGGCCGGTACAGGTTACGCTTATCATCAGGAACGCGCCCGTAATCGTCAGCAGAATCAGGCCCCAACCTCGCATCAGATTACCGCTGATGAAGCCTCAGCTAACCTGGCTGAGCTGCTGAACGCAGGTCTGGGCGGTAAATTAGAAAATTAAAGAAACCGCTCACTCTGAGAGCAGTTTTTACTATCTGCTTAGGTACAAAAAACAGTCAATAGTAAGTCAACCACCCCTGAAGCTGCTTAATTTATCCAGCAATAGTGATGCTTGTTGCGCCTGAATAAGGCGCTCAATGCCGCCGCGCGCTAACGTAAGCAGCGCATTAAGCTCCTTTTGGCTGAAATATTCAGTCTCAGCTGTACCCTGCACCTCAATTATGCGACCGTTTTCCATCATAACTACATTCATATCAGTTGCAGCGGCCAAATCTTCTATATATTCTAAATCACAAACAGTTTCACTGGCTACGATGCCAACTGAAATTGCTGCAACGAATCCTTTCATAGGATTCGTTGTTAACTGTCCTTTTTGCTGCATGTTGGTCAAGGCATCAGCTAAAGCAACACATGCTCCTGTGATAGAGGCGGTGCGGGTGCCGCCATCGGCCTGGAGAACATCACAATCCAAGGTAATAGTGTATTCCCTAAGTTTAATTAAATCCACAGCTGCACGCAGCGAACGAGCGATTAACCGTTGTATCTCTAACGTGCGTCCATTTTGTTTACCTTTTACTGCCTCTCGGGTATTTCGTTTATGCGTCGCGCGTGGCAGCATACTATATTCAGCCGTGATCCAACCTTGGCCTTGACCTTTCAGGAAACGCGGTACGCCTGTTTCCACCGAGGCAGTACATAACACACGTGTCTCGCCTAAAGTAATCAGCACCGAGCCTTCGGCGTGTTTAGTAAAATGTCGGGTAATAGTTACCGGGCGTATTTGCTGTACACTTCTACTTGCAGGGCGCATTTTAGGTTCTCCTTAATAATACATATAATAATACATATTATCGCCTAATGCCTATTTTATTAAACTATGATAAGTTATATACTATAATATTAATTATTAATAATAGGTGTGTTTATGATCAGTAGTATGACTGCTTTTACCAGGCGTAACATTACGCACACTTGGGGTAAGATTACCTGGGAACTACGCTCGGTTAATCAGCGCTATCTGGAAATCTATATTCGGTTACCGGAGCAGTTTCGTAGTTTAGATCCTATAATACGCGAACGTATCCGCTTAAGTTTGACACGCGGAAAAGTGGAATGTAATTTATATTTTGATACTAATGTAACTACACAAAATACGCTGATTTTTAATGAAAAACTAGCTAAAGAATTAATTAAAACCGCGCAATGGGTAAAAATACAAAGCGACGAAGGCGAAATTGATCCTCTGGATATTTTGCGATGGCCAGGAGTAATGACTCCCTTAGAGCAGGATTTAGATACCATTAGTACGGAGCTATTATCAGGTTTTGATAATGTTTTAAATGATTTTCTCAGTGCCCGAGAAATGGAAGGTAATGCGCTAAAAATACTTATTGAACAACGTCTATTCAGTGTTATTGCTGAAGTAGCTAAAGTTCGACAGCAGATGCCGGATATTTTAGTGTGGTATCGTGAACGTTTGTTAAACAAACTAGCTGACGTTAAAGTTAAGTTAGAGAGTAATCGTCTTGAACAAGAACTAGTTATGCTAGCTCAGCGTATCGATATTACAGAAGAGCTAGATCGTTTGGATGTTCATGTGAAAGAAACCTATCAGGTTTTAACCACAAAAGACGTAGTAGGCCGCAGATTAGATTTTATTATGCAGGAACTTAACCGCGAAGCTAATACTTTAGCATCAAAATCAGTTAACGCTTATATCACAGCCTGTGCGATTGAACTTAAAGTACTAATTGAACAAATGCGTGAACAGATTCAAAATATAGAATAAAATTATCAGCAATTTAGTAATTATTAGTTACTATAGCGCAATATATAGCGCAATATATAGCGCTACTGTATAACAGTCAGTAATCTAAGACAAGCCAAGCTTAGTTTGGCGTAGGTATTAGTCTTCATTGATTCTGCTAGCCACAGCTCACTGCTAACGAAGAGCGTCCATTTAACCAGCCACTAAGTCATCGGTGAATATCACTGATTCAAGCGCTACTAAAAGTAGCTAACTCAATTTTTTTGACCATTAAGATCAATATAAGATCAATAAAAAAGTTAATTATATTTTTATGTGGAAGTCTTAAAAAGAATAAAGAATGAAGTTAAGTGAATTAACTTAATTTTTTATTAAAATCTACCAAATACTACTCTGGTAGTATATGTATTATATATAATATATAAAATAAATTTATCCAATAACTTTATTATAATTACTTCATAACTTAAAATAGCTGTATAAAATCTATAATATTAAATATAGTTTTATTATTTTTTTTGACAACTTATATAAGTTAATCTACTGCTGCAGCGCGCAAATAATAGATGATAGTCAACTAAACTGCTAGTTATTTATTATTAAAATAAATATATTAACGAGCGAATTAATTAAACTTATTGGCGCAAAAAGCTTGCGCTTGCATCTAGAGCAAGATATAGTATTACTACTAGAGTAGTATGTAATTATTTATACTCAAGATAGTAAGTATAACGACTATCTATAAATACTAAACTGATGCGGGAATAGCTCAGTGGTAGAGCACAACCTTGCCAAGGTTGGGGTCGCGAGTTCGAGTCTCGTTTCCCGCTCCAAAAATTAAGTTTTTTTCTGATATCTGATAAGATTAATCTGCAGGTAATTGTCTACTAGTTAGTAGAACCACAGCTAATAACTGCTACCAAGCACCATTGTTCTCGTTCGAGAACCTGACTGTCCTGTTCGCTAATACTGGAGCTACACGAGAAAAAGTCAATTCTTAATCCTTACTCATACGATCAAATTCATTACTCAAATGCTCTGACTGCTATCTAGCAATCAGACCTAAAAAACGTCACAATAGCATTATTCAGCCCCATACTAGGAAAACTGCTCGTTTTTCTCAATGTCAATACCAGCGGGCTTTAAAGTTACTGTTTACTGGCTCTTTTCTAGAAAGAAAAAGACAAGGGTCCTCGCGCAACAGCTCTCACTAAATGATGCAACCTCCTGTGCTGGCTATGTAGTTGGCGCTACAGCCTATAGTAGTAAAATAAAATCAGGATACGCGGTGACTTCTTGCCGAAGTTATCTCAATTTGAGAATCATGCGTTTAACGCATAGAAACTAGATATGAAAAACCAATTAATAGCATTACCGGATGCAGTTGCAACCTGCAAACTAGGCGCAGTACTTGCTGTTGCATGTCGACAGCCCTGCGTAATTTATCTTTATGGAAATCTTGGCGCCGGTAAGACCACTTTTTGTCGGGGTTTTTTACGCGCGCTGGGATATACAGGGAATGTAAAAAGTCCTACTTATACCTTAGTTGAGTCTTACTATTTACCAGACTGGACAGTCTATCATTTTGATCTTTATCGTCTGACTAGACCGGAGGAGTTAGAATTGATAGGTGTGCAGGAATATTTCGATAATAGCGCCTTCTGTTTGGTAGAATGGCCTCAGAGTGGAGAGGGATTTCTGCAGCCTGCAGATATTAGCTTGACGCTGCACTATCTGAGTAATGGCCGTGAATTACAAGCACAAGCCTTTAGCGCCACCGGTGCGTTAATTTTGGAGAAGCTCGCTTTTAAGCAGGAAAGAAGATATTAGTTATGACGCTGAAGTTCAGGGTATGGTTGGCGCTAGTTATGTATCTGATCGTAGGTAAAACTACGACAGCAACACTCATTGATATTAAAATTGTTAATCTTGATAATCAATCTATTGTCAACCTTTTTCTTAAGAAAAAGCCTATTTATGACTTGTTTTCACTGCATAATCCCGAACGTATGGTAGTAGATATCTACCAAAACGGTAAGATCATATCTGGGTTACCGGTTAATTTTAATAGCGATAACGTGATTAAACGAATAAAGACTAGCACTCCAGTTGATAAACAAAAAAGTTCACGGCTCGTATTCGAGCTAAACCGTAAATCAAGTATATATGCCGCGATACGACAGGTTGGTGGGCGCTATAATGTTGTTTTTACTGTTACCAGCCCGCGACAACTTGCTGTCACATCACGTTCTCGCATTAAAACAGCAATACAGTCATCGCCGCCGTCCTCGCCCACAATCTTGGCGAGGATCCCGTTTAGTAAGCCTCGTAGTGGTCTACTGGAAGTAGGCTCTGAACCAGTGGTAGTAGCCATTGATGCTGGTCATGGCGGCCATGATCCAGGAGCAACCGGTCCTAATGGATTACATGAAAAAAACGTGACCATCGCTATTGCACACAAGCTAAAAGTACTCCTGGATAGAGATCCGATGTTCAAACCAGTGTTAACCCGCGATGGAAATTATTTTATCTCGGTTATAGATCGGTCAGATTTTGCACGCAAAAATGGCGCTAGCGTGTTAATATCAATTCACGCTGACGCTACACCTAACCGCCGTGCCAGCGGGGCATCAGTATGGGTGTTATCGAACCAACGCGCTAATAGCGAAATGGCTAACTGGCTAGAGCAGCATGAAAAACAATCCGAGCTACTGGGCGGTGCCGGTAATTGGTTGGCTCAGGCTAATCCCGACCTTAGTCAAGCTGTGCTCGATCTACAGTTTAGTAATTCGCAGCGAGTGGGATATGATATTGCGGTGAAAATACTTAGTCAATTAAACCGTATCGGTGCAATACACAAACTTCGACCTGAGCACGCTAGTTTAGGCGTACTGCGTTCTCCTGATATTCCATCTCTGCTAGTAGAAACTGGTTTTATTAGTAACCATCAAGAAGCACGGTTACTCGGTAACCGTGCTTACCAGGATAAAATCGCCAACGCCATTCATGTAGGGCTTCGAACTTATTTTCTGGCGCATCCGCTACAAACCAGTCCGAAGTTAAAAAATCAGCAACAGGTAGTTAGTTCAGCGGCCGATGCTAGGTCTGCTAATAACAACCGGTCGGTGGTGCAATCAATTGGTATTATGGTGTCATCTGACGCTAGCCACACCGTTGTAGACGGTGAGACGCTGTTCGGCATAACCCGTTATTATGGCATTAGCATGAAGTCGTTTCGCGCACTAAATAACCTTAAAAAAGACCACATCTGGACTGGTCAACGACTGAGAATACCATCCACTGGCATCCTCCCTACCTATGCAGCTTCGCTTGCTAACGTGCGCCGACATAAGGTGGTACGTGGCGATACCTTAACATCTATCGCAAATAAATATGACATCTCCATCGGTGCCATCAGGCAGGCTAATAAAATAAAAATAAATAATTTGATGCTTGGACAGATGTTAACTATACCGCCAGCTTGAAACGAGGAAACTCGATTATTATGCCTATTCAAGTATTACCGCCACAGCTCGTAAATCAAATCGCCGCCGGTGAAGTGGTGGCGCGTCCTGCTTCAGTAGTTAAAGAACTGGTAGAAAACAGCCTTGATGCCGGTGCAACCAATATTAAAATAGATATCGAGCGGGGTGGGTCAAAACGTATCAGCATACGGGATAACGGTAGTGGTATTCATAAAAATGAACTAGTGCTGGCATTAGCACGCCACACAACTAGCAAAATTGCCAGCCTGGAAGATTTTGAACGTATTACAAGTATGGGTTTTCGCGGCGAGGCACTGGCTAGCGTTAGCTCCGTATCTCGACTTATGTTGACATCACGAACCGTTATACAAAACGAAGCCTGGCAGGCATATACTGAAGGTTATAATTTATCGATTGCTCTCAAGCCAACTGCTCATCCGGTGGGTACTACGGTTGACGTGCTAGATCTATTTTATAACATGCCAGCGCGTCGTAAATTTATGCGTACTGAAAAAACTGAATTTACACATATTGACGAAGTCGTGCGCCGCATTGCACTGGCCCGATTCGATGTTACCTTTAGCTTACAACATAATGGTAAAATAGTGCGCCAATATCGTGCGGTGGACCAGCAAAGTCAGCAGCATCTACGCAGATTAAGTAGTTTATGTGGTCAGGCGTTTGTTGATTGTGCTCTTGCCGTGTCGGAGCAACAAGGTGATCTGGCTATCCGAGGCTGGATAGCAGATCCTACTGGCATAGAGAGGCCCGAGATGCAATATAGCTATGTAAATCTGCGTATGATACGTAACAATTTAATCAATCATGCTATTCGGCAGGCTTATGATCAGTATCAACTCACTGGTGCGCAGCAGCCAGCCTTCGTGCTGTTTCTCGATGTCGATGCTCATCAAGTAGACGTTAATGTCCATCCCACTAAACATGAGGTACGGTTTCACCAGGCACGTCTAGTACATGACTTCATTTATCGGGCAATATTGCCTATTTTACAGCAAACTTACTCTCTCAAGTTGCCCCTAAACAAAGAAAACTTGATGAGTGGTCAGCACGCGGCTAAGAAGCTTCAGGCGTCAGTAAATAATAATTACTTTAGAGCTTTACGAGCTTCAATTCATCAGCCGGTGGCTGTCAGAAAAATAGTAGACTTATCGCCAATGCATGATGCCATGTCGGGACATGCAGTATTGTTGACTAAAAATATCCCAAGGCAGGCTCCTAACGAGGGAGGAGTTGATAACCTTCAGCTCGAGATCGTTAGTGCCAAAAGGGGGAAAAAAGAGCTGCCGCGCTATAAATCTAGTAGCGCGGAGCCGTCGTGTGCATATGATAGAAAAAACTATCAGCGTAAAAATAAAAAAAATAAAAAGGATGTTGAGCATACTGCAGGTGCAGCGCATAACTTATCTTGTACGCGCTCTACAATCAGTACTACGCCGATGACAGCAGTAAATCTGCACAGCTTTGGTCAAGTTTTGACATTAGTGTCGCCCCATTATGGACTGTTGAAGTCGGGGAAAAACCTTATGCTGCTCTCGCTACCAGTAGCAGAACGCTGCCTACTCGAGCACAAATTAACACCAGATAGGGAACCTCTCCGCGCTCAACCACTGCTTATTCCTTTGCATATGACATTGCGCGAGGAAGAAGCAGTAGCGCTTAGTAATTATCAGTCTTTACTGCAAGATATGGGCCTGACTGTGCAGGGATATCTTAAACAGATTACTGTAAATTCAGTACCTTTACCATTACGTAAGCAAAATTTACAAAGCTTAATTCCAGACCTATTAGGCTACCTATACAGTAAAGCTTTAGTAACCCATAATGAAGTTGCAGCCTGGCTTTCCCGCCGGCTACAACTGGAGACTATCGTCTGGAGCCATTCCCGGGCGATACAATTGCTTGCCGATATGGAGCGGCTTTGTCCTCATTTGATTCAAAACCCGCCAGATAAACTGCTAGTTACACTAGATCTTAAAGCAGCTATTAAAGCTCTAAACCATGACTAAAACCCGTCCACAAGCAATTTTTCTGATGGGGCCAACAGCCTCTGGAAAGACCGCACTCGCGCTAGCTTTGCGTAAATTTCTTCCGGTGGAAATAGTAAGCGTAGATTCTGCATTAATTTATCGCGGTATGGATATTGGTACGGCCAAGCCTAGCGCCGATGAGTTGGCACAGGGACTGCATCGCCTGATAGATATCCGAGATCCTGCGGAGTTTTATTCAGTGGCAGAATTTTGCCGTGATGCGCTTAAGGAAATGGCAGAAATCACAGAAATCGGTCGTATACCTTTGTTGGTAGGTGGAACTATGCTTTACTTCAAGGCGCTTCTAGAAGGCTTATCCCCTTTACCCTCAGCAGATCCTATTGTACGCATGCGTCTTCAACATGAGGCAAAAAAAAAGGGGTGGCCAGCACTGCACCAGCAGTTGCAACAGATTGATCCGATTGCAGCAAATCGGATTCATCCTCATGATTCGCAGAGACTATCTCGGGCACTAGAAGTTTTTTTTGTTGTAGGTAACACTCTAACGGAACTAATAAAAATATCTGGTGAAGCTCTAGCGTATCAAGTACATCAATTTGCTCTTGCTCCGCTTGATCGCGGATTGCTGTACCAGCGTATTGAGCGTCGCTTTCATCATATGTTAGCTGCTGGTTTCGAGCAAGAGGTTAGTAGACTGTTTGCTAACAGTAATCTTAATAGGGCAATGCCATCCCTACGTTGCGTAGGCTACCGCCAGATGTGGTCATATCTAGCCGGGGAGATTGATTATGATTACATGGTATATCGTGGCATTGTCTCGACCAGACAACTCTCCAAACACCAGCTTACATGGCTGCGGAGATGGCACAACGTTCATTGGCTAGACAGCGATAAACCTACTACGGCCATTGATCGTGTATTACAAGTTATTCGTGCCTAGGTTAGTTGATTGATTATGTTTAATTTAGCTGAACAAGCTTGTTTTTTACAATTATTATTTTTTTAGGACTACATGGTTCTTTTTACATACAAAAGAGCTTATATTATAAGGAATATATAAAATGGCTAAGGGGCAATTTTTACAAGATCCGTTCTTGAACACGCTGCGTCGTGAGCGTGTTTCTGTTTTTATTTATTTAGTAAATGGCATTAAACTACAGGGCCAGATTGAATCTTTTGATCAGTTTGTCATTTTGCTAAAAAACACGGTCAGCCAGATGGTATATAAACATGCTATTTCTACCGTGGTACCAACACGTCCCGTACCGCATCGTCTAGGACAGAGCACTCAGTAGAAGAATAAAACGGGGTTTTGTTGACCATTTTTTATTTTAGCGTTCTTATGATGTTGTTGAGGAGGAACAAGAATTAAAGTCACAATTAAAGTCACATGGAGCTAACATATGGCTTGGAATAAGCCTGGTAATAACGGACATGACCGCGATCCGTGGGGAAGCACCAATAATAGTGGCAACTCAAGCGAAAATAAAAAAAGCGGCCACGACCAAGGTCCTCCTGATCTAGATGATATCTTCCGCCAGCTCAGCCACAAGCTGAGCTGGTTAAGTCGTAAAGGTAATAACGTCGGCAAGCCGGGAAAAAGTAGTCGTTATATCTTCCTGGCAGTTGTCGTTGTAATTTTAATTTGGGCTGGTAGCGGTCTTTATACTATTAAAGAGGCTGAACGTGGGGTGGTGTTACGTTTCGGTAAATTCCATCATTTAGTTCAGCCTGGTCTGAACTGGAAGCCAACTTTTATCGATACTGTTACAGTCGTTAATGTAGAATCTGTACGTGAACTAGCTGCTTCCGGCGTAATGTTGACTTCCGACGAGAACGTGGTGCGCGTAGAGATGAATGTGCAGTATCGCGTCACTGATCCAGAACGCTATCTGTTTAGCGTCACTAACGCCGATGATAGCCTGCGCCAGGCTACTGATAGCGCCCTGCGCGGCGTTATAGGGAAATACACTATGGATCGTATTTTGACCGAAGGTCGCACGGTAGTACGTAGCAATACGCAGCGTGTTCTAGAAGAAACTATGCAGCCTTATAATATGGGAATTACGTTGTTAGACGTTAATTTACAGGCGGCGCGGCCACCAGAGGAAGTTAAGGCTGCCTTTGATGACGCTATTGCCGCAAGAGAAAACGAACAACAATATATCCGCGAAGCGGAGGCATACGCCAATGAAGTACAGCCGCGCGCTAATGGTCAGGCGCAGCGTGTTCTAGAAGAGGGGCGCGCTTATAAAGCCCGTACCATCCTAAAAGCTCAGGGGGAAGTCCAGTGCTTCGTTAAGGTATTACCAGAATATAAAGCAGCGCCAGAAATTACCCGTAAACGTCTCTACATCGACGCTATGGAGCGGTTATTAAGTAACACAAGCAAAATTTTGATTAACGATAAGATTAGCAAAAATCTTATGGTGCTGCCACTGGAACAAATACTGCGTAATGCTCCCAGGAGTCACGTTAAACTAAATTCGGCAACTGATGCGCTTAATCTGCGGCAGCTACCTTCTTCCGGGGGGAAGAGCAGCGCCACTTCGAGTATTAACGCAAACAGTAAAGTTAGCAGTAATTTTATGGATCAACGACTGGCCAATGCACAGCGAGATGATACTGTGCGCGAAGGGAGAGATAACTAATGCATAGGCATAAGAAGCCTGCAATGTTTCTTGTTGTTTTAGTACTGGTGGTATTGTATGCATCACTGTTTGTGGTACAGGAAGGCCAGCGTGGTATCGTTCTACGCTTTGGTAAGGTATTACGCGATAGTAATAAAAAGCCATTAATTTACAATCCTGGCCTACACGTGAAAATTCCGTTTATTGAAATGTTAAAAAACTTGGATGCGCGTATTCAGACTATGGAAAACCAGGCTGATCGCTTTGTAACCATGGAAAAAAAAGATCTTATTGTAGACTCATATATTAAATGGCAGATTAGCGATTTTAGTCGTTATTACTTGGCCACCGACGGAGGAGATGTGTTGCAGGCAGAGGTCTTAATGAAACGTAAATTTTCTGACCGTCTGCGTTCTGAGCTTGGCCGGATGGATGTAAAGGGTATCGTGACAGATTCCCGTAACCGCCTGATGACCGATTTGCGCGAGGCACTCAATAACGGTACGTCTGGTGATGATAAGACGCAAGCTACCGCAGCAGATAATGCCATTGCTTCCGCTGCCGCGCGTGTAGAGCGTGAGACCAACGGACTGCAACAAGCGGTAAATCCTAACAGCATGGCTGCGTTGGGTATTAAGGTGGTTGATGTGCGAATAAAGCAGATAAACTTGCCGACTGAAGTATCTGATGCTATTTATCAGCGCATGCGTGCGGAGCGTGAAGCTGTCGCTCGACGTCATCGTTCACAGGGCCAGGAAGAAGCAGAAAAGCTGCGCGCAGCGGCAGATTATGAAGTAACTTATACATTAGCTGAGGCCGAGCGTCAGGCGCTGATTACACGTGGCGAAGCAGATGCCCAGACCGCTCAACTTTATTCTGAAGCCTTTAGTAAGGAACCGTTGTTTTATAACTTTATCCGCAGTCTTCGAGCCTATGAAAATAGTTTTAACGGCCATAACGATGTTATGGTGCTAAACCAGGAAGACGATTTCTTCCGTTTTATGAAATCACCAGAAGATACGGTGGCCATCCGTCCGTAAAGGTACGCTACTTTTATAGCGTTTCGGCTTAGTAGTTGTTGTCTATTAGATCTTATCTATTTTTTGTTAGCAGATGCAGCTATAGTGCCACTTATAGTGCAACTTTGATTGCGTCGCTAAAAAGTTGTGTTAACCGGCGAAAAGTACTGAAAGTAGTAGATTAGAGTGATACAATTATCTTTTGAGCAATCGGTTAAATTTAAGATAAAAAATGAGTAAAAACGTTGTCGTATTAGGTACTCAATGGGGTGATGAAGGTAAAGGCAAGGTTGTCGATCTACTTACTGACCGGGCTAAATATGTTATCCGCTATCAGGGAGGGCATAATGCCGGTCATACGTTAGTTATCAACGGTAAGAAAACCGTTCTTCATTTGATTCCTTCTGGCATTTTACGTAAAAATGTTATCAGTATTATCGCTAACGGTGTGGTCTTATCGCCGGAAGCTCTGATAAAAGAAATGAGTGAACTGGAAGCTCGGGGTATCCCAGTACGCGAGCGTATGCTAATTTCTGAATCTTGTCCGTTGATTCTTTCCTATCATGTGGCTATGGACAGAGCGCGCGAAAATGCTCGCGGCGCTAAAGCTATTGGCACTACCGGCAGCGGAATTGGCCCGGCTTATGAGGATAAAGTTGCGCGTCGCGCGCTGCGCGTTGGTGATCTTTTTAATAAAGATACTTTTGCTGCCAAGCTTAAGGAAGTCGTAGATTACTATAATTTCCAACTGATACATTGTTACTCTGCTGAGGCAGTAAATTATCAAACAGTCCTGGATGATATCCTAGCCGTATCCGATATACTTACCGGTATGGTGGTCGATGTTTCCGACCTGCTCGATAATGCGCGTAAATGCGGCGAGTTGATGATGTTTGAAGGCGCTCAGGGAACCCTGCTGGATATCGATCATGGTACCTATCCGTACGTCACCTCATCTAACACCACAGCAGGTGGGGTCTCTACTGGCTCCGGTCTTGGTCCCCGCTACGTAGATTACGTGTTAGGCATTGTTAAGGCATATTCTACCCGTGTTGGCTCAGGACCTTTTCCTACGGAGCTTTTCGATGACACCTGTGAATTCTTGTGCGTCAAAGGCAATGAGTTCGGAACCACCACCGGCCGCCGTCGTCGTATTGGCTGGCTTGATGCGGTAGCGGTACGCCGCGCGGTGCAACTAAACTCTCTTTCAGGTTTATGTCTGACGAAGCTCGACGTTCTAAACGGTTTGACTGAAGTAAAGATCTGTACTGCCTATCGGCTCTCTGACGGCAAATTAGTAGAAACTACTCCGCTTGTGGCGGAAACTTGGGAAGGCATCGAGCCAGTGTATGAAACATTACCAGGCTGGAGTGAGAACCTTTTGGGCATAAAGCAACTAGGCGCGCTGCCTGAGGCAGCGCGCCGTTATATCAAACGTATTGAAGAGGTGACTGGTGTATCGGTGGATATCGTCTCAACCGGTCCGGACCGTAGTGAAACCATGATTTTACGCGATCCGTTTGACGTCTGACATCAACTAGCGTGATAAAGCTAACATTACAAGACCGGGTACGTCCCGGTTTATTTATTATATATATTTATTAAGTTGATATCTTCATTATATCTTCATAAAATTATTTTTTTTATTAACGATACATTACCACCGTCGTATGGTCCAGCCGGTAATAATATCGCTTATTCTACTTTGGAAATTTTGGAGGTAGCCTAATAATGTCCCAAGATCCCTTTATAGAAAGGGAAGCAGAAAAATATACGCTCCCAGTTCCCAGCCGGGAATTTATCCTCAATCATTTAGCTAAACGGGAAAATCCCGTCAGCCGTAAGGAATTGGCACAAGAACTAGACATTAGCGGCGAAGACCAGTTGGAAGGTTTACGTCGCCGTTTACGAGCCATGGAAAGAGATGGGCAATTAATTTATACCAGTCGGCAGTGTTATGTACTGCCGAAAATGCGCGATTTACTGCGTGGTACGGTCATTGGCCATCGTGATGGTTTTGGTTTTCTACGCATAGAAGGCAGTAAGAACGATTATTATTTATCTATTGAACAAATGAACCTAGCTATTCACGGTGATATCGTTTTGGCTCATACTCATGGCTCGGACCGTAAAGGACGCCGAGAGGCACGCATTATTCGGGTTCTTGTGCCGCAAACCAGCAAAATCGTAGGCCATTTTTTTACAGCTGCCGGTAGCGCTTTTGTGGTCCCTGAAGATAGCCGCCTAAGTTTTGATATTTTTATTCCGCCTGAAGCAACCCAGGGGGCCTATATGGGATTTGTCGTAGTGGTAGAACTGATCCAGCGTCCGACCAGGCGCACTAAAGCTATCGGTAAAGTAGTAGAAGTGCTTGGCAATAATATAGATACTAATATGGTGATAAATATTGCGCTACGCACCCACAATATTCCCTACGTTTGGCCACAGGAAGTCGAACAGCAATTAGCTAGTTTACAAAAAGAAATACCGAAGATAACCAAGAGTGAGCGCGTCGATTTACGTACGCTCCCCCTTATGACCATTGATGGCGAAGATGCGCTCGATTTTGATGACGCGATATACTGTGAGAAAAACCGCAGCGGTGGTTGGCGTCTATGGGTAGCTATTGCTGATGTTAGCTATTATGTACGCTCTAATACGCCGTTAGACCAGGAAGCTAGCCGACGTGCCATGTCTGTTTATTTCCCATCGCAGGTGGTGATACCGATGTTGCCTGAGGTGCTATCCAACGACTTATGTTCGCTAAATCCGCAGGTTGATAGACTTTGTATGGTTTGCGAGATGACTATCTCTGCCCATGGTAGGCTTTCTTCTTACAAATTTTATGAAGCGGTGATTAATTCCCATGCTCGACTTACTTATAGTCGAGTTTGGGATATTTTGCAGGGCAAAAATGATCTGTGCGCTTATGAAGCTTCAATTGAAGCTTCAATTATTAAAGCGCTAAAGCAACTGCATGAGATGTACAAAATCCTGAAACAGGATAGGCTACGGCGCGGTGGTATCTGTTTTGAAACCGAGGAAGCAAAATTTATTTTCAATACAGAGCGACGCATTGAGCGTATTGAGTCTGTGAAAAGCAATGATGCCCATAGAATAATAGAGGAGTGTATGATTCTCGCAAATATTGCCGCGGCCCGTTTTGTAGAGAAAAAAAGAGAGCCAGCGCTTTATCGCGTGCACGACCGGCCAAGTAACAATCATCTCATGTCATTGCGCACAGTATTGGGCCAATTAGGTCTTTCTTTGGACGGAGGTGACAAACCTGAGCCAAAAGATTATGCAAAGATAATGAATATTATAGCCGGCCGGTCAGATTATGAGATGCTGCAAACCATGCTGCTACGATCGATGAAACAGGCAATTTATGATCCTGAAAATCGCGGCCACTTTGGATTAGCATTACAGGTATATGGGCATTTTACCTCCCCGATACGTCGGTATCCAGATTTAGTATTGCACCGGGCTATTAAATATCTGCTCTATCGAAAAAATCATAAAAATAATAATGAAGTAGAAGTTCGCGCTACCCCAAATGGAGGCTGGCATTACGAATTAGAAGAGCTATTACAGCTTGGCCAGCAATGTTCTCTTAGTGAGCGCCGTGCAGATGACGCGACCAGGGATGTATCGGATTGGCTGAAATGCGACTTTATGCAAGATTATCTTGGTAAGATATTTAGCGGTATTATCACTAGCGTCACAAGTTTCGGGTTCTTTGTACGCCTCAATAAGCTATTTATCGACGGGCTAGTGCATGTTTCCTCGCTGGATAATGACTATTACCGCTATGACAACATCGGCCAGCGGATCATCGGTGAATCTAGTGGAAGAGTTTATCAGCTGGGAGATGCGGTGGTAATCCGTATCGAGGCAGTACATATGGATGAACGCAAAATAGATTTTTTTGTAATTTCAGATCGCTTTCAGCAACGCTGTTTCGGTAAGACCATACGCCAGCATCAGCAGCAAAATACACACAGCGGCAATAAAGATAAAAAAAATGTCGCGGCGACAACATCAGCCTACCAACGTTGAATCTGGTCGCAAGCAAAGAAAATGATAAGCTCGTTTTCTCTTTCGGCCAACTTAGCTAGTATGCGGGGCACGGTCAAACTGCTACAGCAGTCAAACCTGTTGCCGAGAATTAGTTACTGTTAGTAACATTCGCAAAATAGCCGTTCAGTACTGTTCACAATAAAAAAATATGAGCGAAATAATTTACGGTATTCATGCTATACAGGCTTTGCTGGAACGCGATCAGCAATGTTTTCTAGATATTTATCTTTTAAAAGGGCGTAAAGATCGCCGCCTGCAGCTACTAATCAAACAATTAGAGCAGTTGGGTATTGTTATCAAAATAACTAGTCGTCAGTGGCTAGATAAGAAGGTTAAGGGTGCAGTTCATCAGGGTATCATAGCCCGAGTACAGTCAAGGAAGCAGTATCAGGAGAATGATTTACTTCCTCTGCTGATTACGCGACAGGCCGCACCACTACTGCTAGTACTTGACGGCATCACTGATCCCCATAACCTAGGCGCATGTTTGCGTTGCGCTGATGCTGCCGGGGTACATGCCGTTATAGTACCCAATGACAGATCAGCTCAATTGAATGCCACCACCAAGAAAGTGGCTAGCGGTGCTGCAGAGACTGTACCGCTAATTCGTGTTACAAATTTAGTACGTACTCTGCGCCTATTAAAGCATCATCAAGTATTGATTGTTGGTACCACCATAGAAGCTGACCAAAATATTTATCAGAGTAACCTAAACGGGCCGCTGGCGCTAGTAATAGGCGCAGAAGGCAAGGGTATGCGTCGCCTAACCCGTGAACATTGCGATAAGCTTATCAGTATTCCTATGGTTGGGACGGTTTCATCTCTCAATGTGTCTGTTGCTACTGGAGTATGCCTGTTTGAAGCCATACGGCAACGGAGCCAACAATAGGCAACAAGAAGTTATATGTAAGTAATAATTTAAAGGATGCAAAATTTAAAACCTTCTGGTATTATAGAAGATGATTTATTACTAGTTATAAATAGTCTCTCTACTTTGTTAAGGTAGAGAGCAATTGTGGGTAATTAGTAGTCAGTTATAACAAATAATTTGTTATAATCTTTTTTTTTGACCATAAACTTATTAAGTTTCACGTTCCTTGCTTCCCTGCCCAAAGTTGTCCTCTGGACAGGAGGCTGAATAATCCGTAAGGAGCAGTTCTGTGCGTCATTATGAAATAGTTTTTATGGTACATCCTGATCAAAGCGAACAAGTTGCTAGCATGATCGAACGCTACATTGCACTTATTACTAGCGCTGCAGGTAAGATCCATCGCCTAGAAGATTGGAACCGTCGTCAGCTAACTTACCCAATCAATAAACTGCACAAAGCTCACTATGTTCTGTTAAACATAGAAGCTTCACAGGAATTAATCGACGAGCTAGAGACCTCTTTCCGCTTCAACGATGCAGTAATTCGCAGCATGATTATGCGTGTTAAACACGCAGTGACTGAAGCGTCTCCAATGGTAAAATTGAAAGATGAACGCCGTGAGCGCCGTGAAGACTTCGTTACTGAGAGCACTGAAGACTCTGATGCTAGTAGAAATACTAAAGCAGAATAGATATAATAGATGATGACGGTGAACCGTCTGATGCTGTCAGGCACCGTGTGCATGGTACCAATCCGCACGGTAAGCCCGTTAGGTATTCTCCATTGCCAGTTTATGCTTGAGCATCGTTCTGTACAGCAGGAAGCTGGTTTTTCACGACAGGCATGGTGCCGTGTGCCTGTAGTAGTTATTAGTAAACAACAAAATCTCGATATTACTAACAGTATAAAGATCGGTGTGCAGATTAGCGTGCAGGGCTTTATGAGTTGCCATCAGGGGCGTAATGGACTCAGTAAGCTTGTTCTGCATGCTGAGCAGGTAGATTTTATAAAATCTGGAGACTAGCTCTATGGTAAGTTATGTTCGTCGTCGTAAATTCTGCCGCTTCACCGCAGAAGAAGTTGCTGAAATAGACTATAAAGATATCACTATGCTGAAAAACTATATAACTGACAGCGGTAAAATTGTCCCGAGCCGGATTACCGGTACTCGCGCCAAATATCAACGGCAGTTAGCCCGTGCGATTAAGCGGGCACGCTACCTTTCTCTCTTGCCATATACTGATCATCATAATTAATTATTAGTATAAATATTAATATTTTATAATTCTTAGATTATAGAGGAGATAAGAGGTAATGCAAGTGATTTTACTTGATAAACTTGCTAAGTTGGGTAATTTAGGTGAACAAGTTAATGTTAAAGCTGGTTATGCACGTAATTTCTTATTCCCCAATGGGAAAGCCGTATCGGCTACTAAAAAAAACGTAGAATATTTCTTAGCGCGTCGTGCTGAGCTTGAAGCAAAACTAGCTGAAATTAAGGCGCTGGCTGTAGCTCGCGCTAAAAAAATTACTGAACTGGGCAACGTCACCATTACTTCTAAGGCTGGTAATGAAGGTAAATTATTCGGCTCTATAGGTACTAAAAATATTGCCGAGGCGATTACTGCAGCCGGAGTTAATGTTGCTAAAAGTGAAATTCGTCTAACAAATGGTATTTTGCGCACTATTGGACATCATGAAGTGCGCATCCAAGTACATAGCGAAGTTTTCGCTAGCCTAAATGTAATAGTAGTAGCTGATTGTAGTAGCTGAATATAGAGATAATAACCAACCAGCTGTGATATAATTACTAGGGTTGACCTACCCCTTACCAGTTGTAAGGTTATTTATTTTGAGCACGTTCAAAAGAAGACATAATTATTGCCTTGGCGGCTTCGGCGTTTTTCCAGCCGTTAACCTTAACCCATTTACCAGCTTCTAGATCTTTGTAGCGCTCAAAAAAGTGAGTAATTTGCGCCCGTAATAATGGCGGTAGATCATAAATATCTTGAATATGATCATATTCGTTTGATAATTTTGTGTGCGGTACAGCTATAAGCTTAGCGTCTTCACCTGATTCATCAGTCATATTCAGTACGCCTAACGGGCGGCAGCGGACTACTGAGCTAGGCTGCAGTGGATAACGCGTGGGCACGAGAACATCAACTGGATCGCCATCAGACGACAGCGTCTGGTTGATATAGCCGTAATTGCAAGGGTAGAACATCGCAGTAGACATGAAACGATCCACAAACAGAGCGCCGCTTTCTTTATTAATTTCATATTTAATGGGATTAGCATTAGCCGGAATTTCGGTGATCACATAGATATCTTCTGGTAGATCTTTACCGGCTGGTACCTGATTCAAACTCATGTTCTTTCCTTAAGAAGCCAAATTAAGCTGATATGATAACAGCTTGTGCCTATGTATGTGTAGTTATATCTAATTTTTTACTATTTCCGTTGCTTTTTAGTGCAACGTGCAAAAAGTCAATTAAGTACTGCGCCTAGCGCTTTACCATGCGCTAGGCGCAGTATTATCCGTTTCCCACCACGATGCATTTTAGATACTTTACTTATCTTAGTTACCTTTCTTAGTTACCTTTTGTTTTTTTATGCTAATGTCCCTGATAACTAGCACAGTATTCACTATAACGTTACTAGGCTTTTATTAAAAAAAATAATTAGGTTTATAATTAATACGTTATTATATTAAAGGAAATATGTTGCAAACGCCAATTAAGTTGAAAGGTGGTAATTTTACTTTATCGGTAATTCATATTTATGATGTGCAACCAGATGAACTTCGTCGGGCAATAGAGGATAAAGTCGAACAGGTACCCGGCTTTTTAAAAAATGCTCCGGTTGTTATCAACGTTGCCGCTCTTGGCCCTGAAACGAGCTGGTACGAACTATCTCAAGCAGTGCTGTCCACCGGCATACATGTAGTCGGTATCAGCGGATGTAGTAATAATGTGTTAAAACAGGCGATCATTCGTAGTGGCTTTCCGTTATTAAACGAAGGAAAAACAGTTCAATATAGTGTTCCTCAACCTACACAGACGGTTAAGACCAGGCTGATCAATACTCCGATACGCTCTGGACAGCAAATTTACGCCCATAACAGCGATCTTATCGTAACCAGTAGCGTGAGTGCCGGCGCTGAGCTTATCGCCGACGGTAATATACATATTTATGGTATGATGCGGGGTCGAGCGCTAGCCGGCGCCTCTGGTGATGAGACATGTCAGATATTCTGTACCCACTTTTTCCCTGAGCTCGTATCTATTGCCGGCCAGTATTGGTTAAGCCAGCAAATTCCGGCTGCGTTTTCAGGTAACGCAGCAAGGTTGTGCTTGCAGGATGGCATGCTTACCATTAATTTTTTAATTTAGCCTTAACAAGGAATTTCTTCATGGCACGCATTATAGTAGTTACTTCTGGTAAAGGAGGCGTTGGTAAAACTACATCTAGCGCTGCTATCGCTACTGGATTAGCCCGCAAAGGAAAGAAAACCGTCGTGATTGATTTTGATATCGGGCTGCGTAACCTAGACTTGATTATGGGCTGTGAACGCCGGGTTGTCTACGATTTTATCAATGTTATTCAGGGAGAAGCAACCTTTTATCAGGCGCTGATTAAAGATAAAAGGACCGAAAACTTATATATCCTACCTGCGTCACAAACGCGGGATAAAGATGCTTTAACCCGTGAAGGTGTAGAAACAGTACTAAATAATTTAAGCTCGATAAATTTTGATTTTGTGGTCTGTGATTCGCCAGCCGGCATCGAGACCGGTGCTCTAATGGCACTTTATTTCGCTGATGAAGCCATCATTACTACCAACCCAGAAGTTTCATCAGTACGTGACTCAGACCGTATTTTGGGCCTATTGTCTTCTAAATCACGCCGTGCAGAAAATAACATGGAGCCAATTAAGGAGCATTTATTACTCACCCGATATAATCCACGGCGCGTGAGTATTGGTGATATGTTGAGCATGGAGGACGTCATTGAAATTTTGCGTATCCCTCTAGTAGGGGTGATCCCTGAGGATCAATCGGTATTACGGGCTTCTAATCAGGGTGTGTCAGTAATTCTCGACGAGAAGTCTGATGCCGGCCAGGCCTATTCAGATATGGTTGATCGCTTGTTAGGAGAAGAACGTTCCTTTCGCTTCATTGAAGAAGCGAAAAAAGGATTACTGAAACGCCTATTTAGGGGATAAGAAGTATATGGTCTTACTACTTGATTTTTTGCTCTTCCGTAAAAAAAATACAGCAAACATAGCTAAGGAACGGCTACAAATTATCGTTGCAGAGCGTCGCAAAGGATATCACGAACCGCACTATCTGCCACAGCTAAAACTTGATCTGCTTGAGGTCATATGTAAATATGTAAAAATTGATTCAAATATGCTTTCTATCCAGCTGGAGCAAAGAGATGACGAAATCTCCATTTTGGAGTTTAACGTTATGCTTCCGGAAGAAGAAAGCATAAAATAAAATCTTTATGCTATTAGCCTCTTGCTACTACACAAAGAGTGACGCTGCCTTAATTTAATTAATATCGATTACTCTATCTCGATCTCTCTCATGAGATTAGACTGGACAGGGTTACAACTTAGCCCCGACCAGGCAATTTTTTCCACATCACATCATTATGCAGATAGTTTGGTTGCACCAAGGCTGCCTGTTGGGCACCACCACGACAAAAAAGATACAGAGCCAACGGCAGTATATCGCGCGCACTCGGCAATAGCGTATGACCAGGTATAAGCTGTAACCGATTATCGCTGCTCATTAATGTCGGATATATCTGCCAGCCAGTACCAGCGGTGGCCCAGCATCCCGTGATATGAGCATTTAGCACCGCCAAGACAGCTGGTGTTGCTATCGTCTCGCTTTCTTCTCCGAGCCACTTGCCCTCAGCCTGACGTTGATACTGCGCCCAATAGACCTTGCCCATATGCGCATTAATAGCGGTCAATATCTGGCTGACGCCGGTCTGGCGCCAGGCGCCCTCGGCTACTGTTGCCAAAGTCGATATGCCGATAAGCGGCAGATCGGCCCCCAGCGCCAGTCCCTGGGCAATGCCGATACCAATGCGTACGCCAGTAAAACTGCCGGGGCCGCGGCTGAAAGCCAGCGCATCAAGTTCCTTCAGTTTAATTCCTGCCTCCGCTAGTAAGCTATCGACCATTGGTAATATACGTTGTGTGTGTTCGCGTGGGGCAACGACATAACGCTCAAGCAAGAGACAATCTTCCATCAGTGCTGCGGAACAGGCTTCAGTCGCGGTATCAATGGCTAAAATACGAGTAGACATGCTAAACCTCAAATGAAAGTAAGCGGATCTATGCGTAGATCATCTATTATATTAGATATATTATAATATAAACAATTAGTTATAAAAAATAATAGAGACCCTACTTAATAGTACAGCTAAGCTTAGGATCCTATAAAAGTTGGTTTTGTTATTTCCTAAAAACTGATAACGCATGACGTTTATGCTCAGCAATGCGGCAGATTTTACTCCCATTCATGCAGTCTGGGAGAAAACTCGGTTGAGGCTGGGGATCATTTTGGAAAGAGTGAGGTTCTTTTTACAAAGAAGTATCCGCATCTTCTTTGTGGTTACAGTGCGTGAAGACCATTTCGCCGGTGTGGTTAGCGCGTAGTTCTCTTGCAACCTGAATAATAGCCTTACTACTACTCATCCCACGGGCCATCAATGCCTGAATACGCTCGACGGCTTTTTGCTGTTGTTCATATGTTAATATATGAGTGATGTTATTTAACATAAATCTTTCTGGATAACGTAACTTGGTCTAAGTATCTCATAGCGTAACCGGTTATGCCATGAGTTTCTTCCTGTCTTGGAAGATCATTTTTTCCTGACAGGGGTATATCGATACCATTTAAGATGCTATTTAAATTTATAGTTCAGGCTGACCGCAATCCAGTTAGTGGTCAATTATCAGCAATCAATACGCTGAACGCTAAATACCGATAAAACTAGCCCTGATGGCTCTAAGAATAGCTAGCCTAGACGGTCCTTTTCAGGCCGCAGCTCTCTTTCTACTTAATTAGTATCTATTATCTACTCATCTTGATCGATGAATTCGCTAGTAATCGCTTCTAGTACGTCCGGCGGCGTAATTAGTCCCTGAATAACGCCTAATTTATTAGTAACTATCACCATGCTGCCTTTCGCCCGGTGTAATTCTTCTAGCAGTTTTAATACGTCCATTGCTTCAGGAACCACAATAGCAGGATTAGCAGCGGCATAAGCTTTGACCTGCTCCCCATTGGTCAACTTTATTAGAAGGTCTTTAGCACGCACGATACCGATTAGTTGATCGAGCTCACCGTCGCAAACCGGGAACATATTATGCGGCTTCTCTATCAATATCTCACGCAATTCCTCGATGGGACTCTGGGCGTCAAGCCAGTTTATCTCATTACGCGATGTCATTATGCTGCGCAGCGTGCGCGATGCCAGAGACAGTACCCCAGTTATCATATTATACGCTTCAGTAACTTGTTCTTGTTTAAACTTCTCGGATATTGCATCGTTACAGGTATTGCCTTGCGTATTGCTGCTTATTAGTTTTATAATGGTTTCAGCTGTACGTTCACGCATTAGCTTGGTAGATTGGTTCTTAATAAAATTGCGGCGCGCGATCTGGTTGAATAATTCAATTATAATCGAAAAACCGATGGCGGCATACAGATAGCCCTTCGGAAGTTGAAAACCAAAACCTTCAGCGATGAGGCTGAATCCGATCATCAGCAAGAAGCTCAGAAATAGTACTACCACCGGTTGATTACGCTTGACAAAGCGGGTCAGCGCCCGTGATGCGAAAAGCATAATCGACATGGCGATGATCACAGCCATCATCATCACCGGCAAATTATTTACTATCCCCACCGCTGTGATAATCGCATCTAAAGATAATACCGCGTCCAGGATGACTATCTGCACAACTACAGCCCAGAAACCGCTGTGGCCGCGGCCAGAATTGCTGTCTTGTTCTTTATTTTCTAGGCGCTCATGCAGTTCGGTAGTAGCCTTGAACAATAAGAAGGTACCCCCAAGTATTAAAATAATATCGCGGCCGGAAAAAGAGAATGTGCTGAAGCTAAATAACTGTCTTGTTAGTGTGATCAGCCATGAAATCAATGACAGCAGCCCAAGACGCATAATCAAGGCTAAGGCTAACCCGATTACTTGTGTGCGATCGCGCTTTCTAGGCGGTAATTTATCCGCCAGGATCGCAATAAAGACCAAGTTGTCGATACCTAGCACGATCTCTAATACAATCAAGATCAGTAGTCCTAACCACATTGAGGGGTTTAATAAGAGTTCCATCACAGACTCCGTAACTTATTCAGGCTGAAATTGTTGACAGAATTAATCCGTATCTATTGCAGGCAATAGGCAAACTGTTTTGGGGAGCTAAATCAAAAATTACGAAAAACAAGGCGTCGGCGTATCTCACCAGTGAGAGGATCATATTGACAGTAATAGTAGAAAAAAAGATTGATTAAATGGCTTCGGTGACAGTCCATTGGATGGCTGCATGCTCCTTTTTAAAGGAGCTTACTATATCAGTGATTATCAGTCGTGCACAAAAATTTTTTATTTTCAACTATGTTAGTTCTTCTTAACTACACTCTTTATGTGTATATATGTAATTATGCCAGTTTCAGTAACTAAAGAAAATAACTGAGCGTCATCAATTTTTTTTATTTTAACATATTAATATATTAAAAAAGTTTAGATTTACCTATATGATAGACCAAACTGATAATTATTGAAGCATGCAGATTAAGCTGCATGTTATTATTCTACCAAAGAATGATGGCTTTTAGCCCATCACCCATATGATCAATAGAGGAGATATCCAGTGAGTATTGCTATTATTATTGGCACTCACGGTTCAGCAGCTAAGCAATTGCTAAAAACGGCTGAAATGATTTTAGGCGCACAAGAAAACGTTGCCTGGATTGATTTCGTTCCCGGCGAAAATGCTGAAACACTAATTGAAAAATATAACTCCCATCTAGCAGATCTTGATACTACGGCTGGTGTCTTATTTATGGTTGATACTTGGGGAGGTAGCCCATTTAATGCAGCCAGCCGGATAGTCATTGATAAAGAAAACTATGAAGTTGTGACCGGCGTAAATATTCCTATGCTAACTGAAACTTTTATGTCGCGCGACGATAATCCTTCCTTTCAGGAGTTAGTCTGCATTGCAGTGGAAACCGGACGTACTGGGGTAAAAGCGCTAAAGACACCAGAACCAGAGCAAGCTGAACCGGACATGCGGATAACCGCAGCACCCAAGCCGGTTTTTTCAGGTAAAAGAAGCCATCTGACTATAGGTCTTGCACGCATTGATGACCGTTTGATTCACGGTCAGGTGGTAACCCGATGGATAAAAGAAACTAATATAAAACGTATCATTGTGGTCAGCGACGAAGTCGCTAAGGATACCATCCGTAAAACACTGCTTACTCAGGTCGCTCCTCCTGGGGTAACTGCACATGTTGTAGATGTAGCGAAAGCGATTCGCGTTTACGACAATCCGCAATATGCCAATGACCGAGTGATGTTATTATTTACTAATCCAACTGATGTGGTTCGATTGGTAGAAGGCGGTGTTAGGATCACCTCAGTAAATATTGGCGGTATGGCCTATTACAAAGGGAAAACGCAGGTGAACAATGCGGTATCAGTAGACGATAAAGATATCGAGGCATTTAAAAAACTCAATGACCTTGGAATTGAACTGGAAGTACGCAAAGTGTCCAGCGATTCCCCGTTGAAGATGATGGATTTAATTAAAAAACTTGGTCACTAATAAGCAGCGCGCTAAATAATTACCCTTGCGAGCATGAGGAACAGTATAGATGGAAATTACCACACTTCAAATTGCGCTCATATTTGTCATTGCCTGTATCGCAGGCATGGGGTCTATTCTTGACGAATTTCAGTTTCATCGTCCGTTGGTAACTTGTACCTTAATTGGCTTAGTCCTGGGCGATATGAAAACCGGAATCATCATTGGGGGGACGTTGGAAATGATCGCGCTGGGCTGGATGAATATCGGCGCCGCTGTGGCGCCTGATGCAGCATTGGCTTCTATCATTTCTACCATTTTGGTTATTGCCGGTAATCAGAGCATCGGTGCTGGTATTGCGCTGGCTATACCGCTAGCCGCTGCCGGTCAGGTGTTGACTATTATTGTACGTACTATTACCGTAGCCTTCCAGCATGCCGCTGACAGTGCTGCAGAACGCGGTAATCTTACTGCCCTAAGCTGGATTCATATTTCTGCGTTGGTGTTGCAGGCGATGCGTATCGCCATTCCCACAGTAATAGTTAGCATGTCGGTAGGTACTGAAGCCGTGCACAATATGCTTAGTTCAATTCCAGAAGTTATTACCAATGGTCTGAATATCGCCGGCGGTATGATTGTCGTCGTTGGTTATGCCATGATCATTAATATGATGCGCGCAGGTTATCTAATGCCGTTCTTTTATTTAGGCTTCGTTACCGCCGCTTTCACTAGCTTCAATTTAATCGCGCTGGGCGTCATCGGCGTTGTGATGGCTATCCTTTATATTCAGCTTAGCCCGCGCTATAATCGGTTAGCAGGACAGGCTGTAACGATGCAAAGTGCCAATAATCTTGATAACGAACTTGATTAATAGTAGGTGAGAGAAATGATCGATACTACAGCGATAGGTCAAAAGAAATTAACGCGCGGCGATGTACGCGGCGTATTCATGCGATCGAACCTTTTCCAAGGATCATGGAACTTTGAACGTATGCAGGCGCTAGGTTTTTGTTTTTCCATGGTGCCGGTGATTCGGCGACTGTATCCAGAAAATAATGATAATCGTAAACAGGCAATTAAACGCCATCTGGAGTTTTTTAATACTCATCCTTACGTTGCTGCTCCGGTACTGGGCGTAACTATGGCGATGGAAGAGCAGCGCGCTAATGGGGCATCAATAGACGATGCTGCCATTAACGGCCTGAAGATCGGGCTGATGGGACCGCTAGCAGGCGTCGGCGACCCCATTTTCTGGGGTACCGTACGGCCAGTATTCGCCGCCCTCGGTGCTGGCATCGCTATGAGCGGCAGTTTACTCGGTCCCTTATTATTTTTTGTTCTTTTCAATTTAGTACGGTTAATAACCCGTTATTATGGTGTGGCGTACGGTTACCGTAAGGGGATTAATATTGTTAACGATATGGGCGGTTGCTTACTGCAAAAAATGACAGAAGGGGCATCAATTCTCGGGTTATTTGTTATGGGCGCGCTGGTAAATAAATGGACCCACGTAAATATTCCATTTGTTGTATCGCGCATTACCAATGCTGAAGGTAAAACTACTATTACCACCATCCAGTCTATTCTGGACCAGTTAATGCCAGGTTTGGTACCACTTGTGCTTACTTTTGGCTGTATGTGGCTGTTGCGCCATAAAATAAATGCACTATGGATTATTATGGGCTTCTTTATCATCAGTATTTTCGGCTATTGGACCGGTTTGCTTGGTCTTTAATATCTGTCATAATGTTAAAAATCCGGGGTTAAATTTACCTCGATTTTGATTGTTGTGTTTAATAAAACAGTTTTTTTATTCATAAAAAACTACTACCTTCTTTCTTCTTTATAGGATTAAAGCAACCCCTTTCCCCCGTAGGAGAATGGGCCAACGGGGGAAATAATATTAATTACCAGCTGCTAATTATTCTATTTATCCTATTATCGCTGTGAACTGAATTTATTCACAGGGCAGTTACATTAACGGCTGAAGGGCCTTTCTGGCCATCTTGGATTTCGAATTCGACATTTTGTCCTTCAATCAGAGTTTTAAAGCCATTACCTTGAATAGCAGAAAAGTGAACAAACACATCTTTACTACCATCGGCCGGAGTGATAAAACCAAAACCTTTAGACTCATTGAACCACTTCACTTGACCTTTGATCTTTGCCATCTTGCATATTTCCTTTATAGTGTTGAAATCGCTTTTTATCGATACAGAGATAAACTGGAGTCGTTACTGCTTGAGGCACTACAATGAAGCGGTATGCAACGAATTCGTCTACACGCAAAACTTCTTTACTGAAAATGCTACTCATATACAGAACTATACCTAATTTTACCCAACTGCTTTATCACATACTCTGTAATCAATGGCAAGCCATTTTTAATTATAATCGATGATTATCGTACATGCTGAGTATCTAAACTAGACCAAATATCGTGGGTTAACCTTTGCTTAGGTTGCCAAAAGAGGGCATAATAGGTTATTTACCCCCTGATTTATAGTTTATTATTTGTTCCTCTCATATCATTCATCAATCTGTCTGCGCTAACAGTGTAGCGTAATTATAAGCCAACCGGTTTTCAGATTGTACCGCTAGACGAAAATATCAGTATCGATAAAAACTGCATATATAATCATGGGTTAAATGATAAAACTACAATGTAAGCGAGGGCAGACATGAGCTTTATTTATAACTTTATTTACATATAGTTAGTTATATAGTATATATAGGTATAATATATAGGTAGATATGCTGCCTCAAGCTACAGCTGCTCCGTGCGGCAGCTGTATTATAGCTTCATGCCAGAAGGTATTATACTACTGGCCTATGATCACTAAATTTTCTCACTACATTCAATTGTAGTGCTTATTGAACATGCAAAAATTAAATTACAAGACATTTCAGAGCTTAATCCTGATACTCCAGGATTACTGGAATCAGCATAGCTGCACCATTATACAACCTCTCGATATGGAAGTTGGCGCTGGTACTTTTCATCCTATGACGTGCCTGCGGGCACTTGGTCCTGAGCCGATTGCCACCGCTTATGTACAGCCTTCACGCCGTCCAACCGACGGCCGTTACGGTGATAATCCTAATCGTTTACAGCACTACTATCAATTTCAGGTCATTATCAAACCTTCACCGGATAATATTCAAGAATTATATCTAGGTTCTCTAAAGGCAGTCGGACTAGATCCCACTATCCATGATATACGTTTTGTGGAAGATAACTGGGAAAACCTAACATTAGGCGCATGGGGACTTGGTTGGGAGGTGTGGCTCAACGGCATGGAAGTGACACAGTTTACCTATTTTCAGCAGGTGGGTGGTTTAGAATGCCGCCCAGTGACCGGCGAAATAACCTACGGGCTTGAACGTTTGGCCATGTATCTGCAGAACGTTGACAGCGTATACGATCTAGTGTGGAACGATGGTCCTCTAGGCAGCATCACCTATAGAGATGTATTCTACCAAAATGAAGTTGAGCAGTCCACCTACAACTTTGAGTATGCAGACGTAGATTTTCTATTTACCTGTTTCAAACAGTATGAAAAAGAAGCCCAACACTTGCTTTCTTTGGATAAGCCGCTGCCATTGCCTGCTTATGAGCTTATCCTTAAAGCAGCGCATAGTTTCAATCTATTGGATGCTCGTAAAGCTATTTCGATCACTGAACGTCAGAGCTATATTTTACGGATCCGTACCTTGACTAAAACTGTAGCAAAAGCCTATTACACTTCGCGTAAAATACTAGGTTTTCCTCTGTGCAAAAAGCAAAGGCAATAATGAAACAACATACTTTTTTGGTAGAAATCGGTACAGAAGAGTTACCGCCAAAATTGCTACGCACTTTAGCTGAGTCTTTTGCTACCCAAATAAGTGGCGCACTCAATGCTGCCAGTATAAGCCACGGAGAAGTAACCTGGTTCGCCGCTCCGAGTCGGTTGGCAGTTAAGGTTGCTACTCTCAACGGCGCGCAGAATGAGAGCAATATTGAAAAGCGCGGTCCTTCTATTGCCCAGGCGTTCGACGCCAGCGGTAAACCCACTAAGGCCGCTGAAGGATGGGCACGCAGTTGCGGAATTACTGTTGATAAGGCCGAACGCCTGGTTACGGATAGAGGCGAATGGTTAGCTTATCGAGCGAGGATAAAGGGACAGTCGGTGCAGACTTTACTTTGCAGTATGGTAAGCAACTCGCTAGCTAAGTTACCAATCCCCCAAATGATGCGCTGGGGTGACAAAGAGACACAATTCATTCGTCCAGTCCACACTGTAACCCTACTGCTTGATGACCAGCTGATTCCGGGCAATGTGCTCGGAATTAACATAGATCGAATGTTACGTGGTCATCGCTTTATGGGCGAACGGGAACTCTATCTAGAACACGCCAATCATTATCCCCAAATTCTGTTGGAACGCGGTCGGGTAATGGCAGACTACTACCAGCGTAAGGAGAAGATTCGCCGTGATGTAAAAGTGGCTGCCGAGCGGATAGGCGGCATTGTCGATCTAAGTGAAGGTTTACTAGAAGAAGTAACTTCGCTGGTGGATTGGCCAGTGGTGCTTACCGCATGCTTTGAAGAAAAATTTCTTGTAGTTCCGTCGGAAGCACTAGTGTCTACCATGAAAGGTGACCAAAAATATTTTCCGGTATATAACGCCGTAGGCAAGCTTCTGCCGCATTTTATTTTTGTTGCTAATATTGAATCAAAAGATCCACAGCAAATCATTGCTGGAAATGAAAAGGTTGTGCGTCCGCGTTTTGCCGATGCAGAGTTTTTCTTTAATACTGATCGTAAAAAAAGGCTCGAGGACCGCTTGCAGTGCCTAGATACAGTTTTATTCCAGCAAAAGCTCGGCACCATGCGTGAGAAGAGCGATCGTATTAGCTCATTAGCAGCCTGGATAGCCAGGCAGATTGGCGCAGATGTGCCGCAAGCGGCGCGTGCTGGCCTACTTTGCAAATGTGATTTAATGACCAATATGGTATTTGAGTTTACTGAGATTCAAGGCGTCATAGGCATGCATTATGCCCGACAAGATGGTGAGCCAGAAGCAGTGGCGTTGGCTCAAAAAGAGCAGTATCAGCCACGCTTCTCCGGCGATGTACTGCCTAGTAATATCGTATCTTGTTCGGTTGCTATCGCCGATAAGATGGATAACCTAGCAGGCATATTTGCTATCGGGCAACATCCGAGTGGGGATAAAGATCCTTTTGCCTTGCGTCGTGCTGCGCTTGGCGTATTGCGCATCATCGTAGAAAAACAGCTGCCGTTGGACTTGCAAACTCTAACAGAAGAAGCAGTAAGGCTATATGGCGATAACCATATCAAAAATAAGGTAGTAAATGATATCATCGACTTTATGTTCAGTCGTTTATTTGCCTGGTATCAGGAAAAGGGAAACAGCGTCGATACTATTCAGTCGGTTTTAGCCAGACGCCCGACCTGCCCATTAGACTGTGACGCCCGTATACGCGCAGTAAGCTACTTTCGTACCCTAGATGAAGCGGCTTTGCTGGCTTCTGCCAACAAACGAGTTTTGAATATATTGGCTAAAGCCAACGATAGAGTTCAGAAGAATCTGCTGAATACCTGCCTCCTTAAAGAGCCGGCAGAAATCAAGCTAGCTACTCACTTGGTAGTACTGCGAGAAAAACTACAACCATTGTTAGAGGCAAGGCGCTATCAAGAAGCGCTCTTAGAACTGGCGGCGCTGCGCGAGTCGGTAGATAACTTTTTTGATAGCGTTATGGTAATGACGGATGATCCTGAGATGCGAATAAATCGTCTAACGCTGCTCGATGAGCTACGTAAGCTATTTTGGCAAGTGGCGGATATTTCGTTACTGCAGATTTAGGCAGCTCGTCTCTGGCATCCAATCTAAGGAATAGGATGATATATTATCAGGTAATCCGGAATATCAAGCATGATTAAAACGGGCAGCTACTTCGTCCCAATTTAATACGTTCCAGAACGATTTGATATAGTCCAGACGTCGGTTCTGATATTTTAGATAGTAAGCATGTTCCCACACATCTATTCCTAAGATTGGGTAACCTGACACACCAGAAATAGCTTTCCCCATTAATGGGTTATCCTGGTTAGCAGTAGAAACTACTGACAGTTTACCGTCTTTTTTTACAAGCCATGCCCAACCTGAACCAAAATGCGTCGCAGCAGCTTTCTCAAATGACTCTCTGAATGATTCAACACTACCAAAATCACGTTTGATAGCGATTTTTAATTCACCGTTCAAGGTAGTACCTATCTTTAATCCTTTCCAGAACATGCTATGGTTAGCATGGCCACCTGCGTTGTTACGTATCATAGTGTTTTTCTCTAACGGCACTTGTTCCAGTTTAGTAATGAGTTCTTCGGCTGATAATTTACTGAAATCAGGCAAGTTTTCTAGGGCAACGTTAGCATTGTTAATATAAGTCTGATGGTGTTTAGTATGATGAATTTCCATTGTTTGTTTGTCAAAATACGGTTCTAGCGCATCATAATTATAAGATAAAGCAGGTAGCGTAAAGCTCATAAAATCTCTCTATATTTATTTTTAGTAAATAGCATATATCCAAATATGTTGGATCAACCATAATATAACATATAACTAAATTGAACAATAACATATTAACAAGTGCTTTGAACGCTGTAATGCTGGTATTTTTAATGCTAGTATTTTTATTGCAAAAAAGATTGCAATGAATAAATTGGCGCAATATTAAACAACCAACCAATGTACAAGAAAATATTTTCCAGATAGCTCTACCGTAGAATAGTAGTGCAAAATACGGCTAAAAATATGCAGGCTCCCTAAGGACAGAAATAAAATTAATCAAATAAATTTATTAAAATCACTAGTGACAGTAAGCTCTATTACGCTATTTTCCCGAGTATTAGGATTCATTCGCGACACTATTATAGCGCGGTTATTTGGCGCTGGTATGGCCAGTGATGCCTTTTTTGTTGCCTTCAAGATTCCTAATTTACTACGGCGTATCTTCGCTGAAGGTGCTTTTTCACAGGCATTTATTCCTATTTTGACGGAATACAAAAATAAAAAGGGACAGAAGGCAACGCAGTTGTTTGTCACTTATATTGTTGGTATCTTGACATTAATACTGGCGTTAGTGACCCTAACTGGTACTCTAACTGCACCTTGGATCATTATGGTGACTGCCCCAGGTTTTACCGATACGCCTGAAAAATTTGCTCTAACTACTAAGTTATTACGCGTCACTTTTCCTTATATTTTTCTCATTTCTCTTACCTCAATGGTAAGCGCAGTGCTTAATACCTGGAACCAGTTTTCGGTGCCAGCTTTTGCGCCAACGCTGCTTAATGTTAGTATAATTACCTTTACGTTACTAGCAGCACCGCTGTTCCAGCCGCCGGTTATGGCGTTGGCCTGGGCCATAGTTGCCGGTGGCATCTTGCAATTGAGCTATCAACTACCGTATCTAAAAAAAATTGGTATGCTTGTATTACCACGATTAAAGTTACGCGATCCAGGTATTTGGCGTGTACTGCAGCATATGGGGCAAGCTATTATCGGGGTATCGGTTAGTCAAATCTCACTCATTATCAATACGATTTTTGCTTCTTTTTTAGAGGCTGGTTCGGTATCTTGGATGTATTACGCCGACCGATTGATGGAATTTCCTTCTGGGGTGCTCGGTGTTGCTCTAGGGACTATACTATTACCCTCACTGTCGCACAGTTTTATCCGAAGTAATCATGAAGAATACTCCTGTCTGCTGGATTGGGGACTGCGTCTGTGTTTCATGTTGGCACTGCCAAGTTCAGTGGCACTGGGGATCTTGGCGCATCCGTTGACGATAGCGTTGTTTCAGTATGGAAATTTTTCTTCTTTTGACGCTTTGATGACCCAGCATGCGTTAATAGCCTATGCGGTAGGACTAATTGGCCTTATTTTGGTCAAAGTTCTAGCACCAAGTTTTTATTCTTGCCAAGATATTAAAACGCCAGTATGCGTCGCCATGTTCACGCTAGTGATGACACAATTAATGAATTTTACTTTAATTGGACCAATGAAACATGTTGGTTTATCGCTTTCTATCGGCCTAGCTGCCTGCATTAATGCTTTATTACTATATTGGCAACTACGTCGAAAAAAGCTTTTTTATCCTCAGCCAGGATGGAGCTATTTTTTTGTGCGTTTATTGCTAGCAGTCGTTGTTATGGCTGCTGTTTTGGTTGGAATGCTATCGTTAATGCCAGACTGGGCGCAGGGCGGTATGTCCTGGCGTCTAATGCGTTTGATAGCAGTGGTGATGGTAGGTATAATCGTCTATTTTTTGATGCTATGGTTAGTAGGATTTCGAACAAAACACTTTATGCGCTCGGTGCAGACTAACTAAATTTTTGTTCTTTTGTTCCTTAGATATAAAATATTCTAGTGCCTTTGTATAGGAGGCACTGCTCTGCCGGAAATTAAGTTTCTTAGCGCTTATTAGCTAACAGTGGTGCTACTTCTCGCAACTACATTCTCTCAACTGTTTCGATACCTAACAACTCTAGACCTTGCTTAAGCGTACGTGCCGTGAGCAGCGCTAACTGAAGACGACTGTAGCGTACTGCCTCGCTTTCAGCATACAAGATAAAGCAATGTTCATAAAATGAAGAAAATAGTACAGCTAAATCATAAAGATAAGTGCATAATACGTGGGGAGTACCTTCTTGAGCTACGGTAAAAATCGCTTCTTCTAACTGTAGCAGACGTACTGCTAATTGAGTTTCTTGTTTTTTATCCAAAATGATAGTCCCTATCACATGCTGATTATCCTTTCTGCTGCGTTTTAAGATTGAAACAATACGCGTATAAGCATATTGGATATAAGGTGCCGTATTTCCCTCGAAGCTAAGCATTTTATCCCAATCAAAAATATAATTAGTAGTACGATTTTTTGATAAATCAGCGTATTTTACCGCTCCGATACCAATAATTTGCGCTAGTTTTTCCAATTCTATGGTATCCATATCAGGATTTTTTTTTGCAACCAGACGGCGAGCACGTTCTAATGCTTCATCTAGTAGATCTGCCAGCTTAATCGCACTGCCAGAACGTGTTTTTAACGGTTTACCGTCTTTGCCTAACATCATACCAAACATATGATGTTCCAGCATAACTGATGCTGGAACATAGCCAGCCTTGCGTACTATATTCCATGTCTGTATGAGATGCTGGTGCTGTCGTGAATCAATATAATAAATAATACGGTCGGCTTTCAGCTTTTCGTATCGGTATTTCACGCAGGCTATATCAGTAGTAGTATATAGATAGGCGCCATCCTTTTTCTGGATAATTACTCCCATCGGTTCTCCTTTCTTATTTTTGAATTCATCAAGAAACACGACGGTGGCGCCCTCACTCTCTACTGCTAAACCCTTAGCTTTAAGATCGGCGACAATACTAGGAAGCATGTTATTGTACATGCTTTCCCCCATGACATCATTGCGCGTAAGGGTAACGTTGAGACGATCGTAGGTTTTTTGATTCTGTGCGATGGTAGCATCAACTAATTTGCGCCACATTTGTATACAATAGTCATCGCCACACTGTAATTTGACCACATAGCTACGGGCACGCTCTGCAAAAACCGGATCTTCATCGTAAGATTTTTTAGCGGCGCGATAGAAATTTTCTAGGCTTGATAGTGGCATTGTCGATTTGCGATTATCCTGTATTTTTTCCATGTAAGCTATTAACATGCCAAATTGTGTTCCCCAGTCACCAATGTGGTTAACACGAATAACGTGATGACCCAAAAAAGCTAGCGTGCGTACCGAAGCGTCGCCAATAATTGTCGAGCGCATGTGGCCAATGTGCATCTCCTTGGCGACATTAGGTGCAGAATAATCTACAACAATGGTTTGCGGCTCGACATTAGCCACCCCCAAACGTGGTGAGGCAAGTGTGTCAATAAGCTGTTGTGCTAACCAATGTGGATCGAGAAAGATATTTATAAAACCAGGACCAGCAATTTCAATTTGCTGGGCGATGCCAGTTAAATCAAGTGCAGCGACTACCTTGTGCGCTAGTTTATGTGGTGACATACCTAGCTGTTTGGCGATAATCATTACGCCATTAGCCTGATAATCGCCAAAAGAGGTTTTAGCTGATTGCCGTACCTGCGCTTTACTATGTTCAGGCGCACCGGCTACTATTAGTGCCTGCTGAACTTTTGTTGAAATAAGTGTATGAATGTTCATTTCCAATACCTTTTATTATAAGCGATATACTAACTTTTAATAACTTAAGAAGTTTTTTAGTTGACTCTACTGTAGATAGTTGTCACAATACCTACTTCGGATAGGATTAGTAAAAAATAATCTAATGAACTTTATATTATCCATAATTAGTCATACTTATTTTCTATGTAAATAAGACTTGAAAACAAGAGATAATTAATATTTAGTCTACTGCTATTAGACTATTAATTATCTATCTTAGATAGATAATTTGGTTAATTTTAAACCTCTATTTTTTAGATTAGTTAGCCTAAATTTAGGTATACTAGTCTAATTTTACCGCTAGTATATTGTTTCTTTTTTTTACGAAGAAAGTTCATGATACATAATCTAGTCTAAAATAAATAGAATGCGTTTAATAAGTATTAAAATACGTTTGATATTATATTAACAGGCCATCTCAATAAATGGAGTACTGAGCAGTATGCCTAAGTACCGTTCATCTACCACTACGCACGGCCGGAATATGGCTGGAGCACGCGCATTATGGCGTGCTACTGGTATGACCGACGATGATTTTGGTAAGCCTATTATTGCCGTAGTTAATTCTTTTACCCAATTTGTACCGGGCCATATGCACCTGCGTGATCTGGGTAGGCTAGTAGCCGAACGGATCGAATCTTGTGGCGGAGTGGCAAAAGAGTTTAACACTATCGCGGTAGACGACGGCATTGCCATGGGACACGGCGGCATGCTTTATTCCCTGCCTTCACGTGAGCTTATAGCAGATTCAGTCGAATACATGGTTAATGCCCACTGCGCTGATGCTATGGTATGTATTTCCAACTGCGATAAAATTACCCCCGGCATGCTCATGGCATCACTACGCCTAAATATTCCTGTTATATTCGTTTCTGGCGGCCCGATGGAGGCTGGAAAAGTGAGACTATCGTCTTCTGATAAGGTTATTAAACTTGACCTAATTGATGCCATGATCCAAAGCGCTAATCCTTCGGTATCAGATGAAGATAGTAACCAAATTGAGCGTTCTGCCTGTCCTACCTGTGGCTCATGTTCAGGCATGTTCACCGCCAATTCGATGAATTGTCTGACTGAGGCGCTTGGTTTATCGCAACCAGGTAATGGCTCACTGCTAGCTACCCATATCGATCGTAAGCAGCTATTTATAAATGCTGGAGAGCGTATTGTAGGCTTAACTAAGCGCTATTACGAGCAGGACGACGTCTCTCTATTACCGCGTAGTATCGCTAGCAAAGCGGCATTTGAAAATGCAATGATGCTGGATATTGCCATGGGTGGCTCCACTAATACCGTACTGCATTTGCTAGCTGCAGCACAGGAAGGTGAAGTAGATTTCACGATGGTTGATATTGATCGCTTGTCGCGTCAGGTGCCCCATTTGTGTAAAGTGGCGCCAAGTACCCCCAAATATCACATGGAAGACGTACATCGCGCCGGCGGAGTAATAGGAATTTTAGGCGAGCTAGATCGTTGCGGTCTGCTCAACCACAACGTGCGCAATGTGCTCGATTTATCAATGGCAGAAACTTTAGCACTTTATGACATCATGACTACTGATAACGCAGCAGTAAAAAGTATGTATGCTGCGCGACCAGCAGGGATTCGTACCACACAAGCTTTTTCCCAAGATTGCCGCTGGTCGTCACTAGATATCGACAGGCGGGAGGGTTGTATCCGTTCTCGTGAATACGCCTATAGTCAGGACGGTGGACTAGCGGTACTTTATGGTAACCTTGCCGAAGATGGATGTATCGTAAAAACTGCTAGTGTCGATCAAGATAGTTTGCTTTTTCGTGGTCCAGCTAAAGTGTATGAAAGTCAGGAAGCCGCCGCTGAAGCTATCCTAGGCGGAAAAGTAATCGCTGGCGATGTTGTGGTAATACGCTATGAAGGTCCCAAGGGGGGACCTGGCATGCAGGAAATGCTGTATCCGACTACATTCCTTAAATCTATGGGCTTAGGTAAAAGCTGCGCGTTGATCACTGACGGCAGATTCTCCGGCGGTACTTCGGGCCTTTCGATCGGTCATATTTCGCCAGAAGCAGCCAACGGCGGTACAATTGGGTTGGTGCGTAATGGCGATATTATTGCTATCGACATTGCTGGCCGCAGTATTGTACTGGATGTGGCCAATAGCGACTTAGCGGTACGGCGCGATACTGAGCAGGCACGCGGTAAGGCGGCTTGGACGCCATTACTCCGCGAACGTTCAGTATCATTCGCGCTAAAAGCCTATGCAAGTTTGGCAACTAGCGCAGATAAAGGCGCTGTACGCGATAAAGCTAAACTGTAACTAAAGGCATAGCAACTACTATATTCGGGTAGTCGGGGGCAAGCACTTTTGGCATGTTTTACTATTTCTCTAAACTAGATTTATCTAATCATGAATGATGGAGTTACAACATATGGCCAATTATTTTAATACGTTAAACTTACGTCAGCAATTAGCGCAATTAAGTAAATGCCGTTTTATGCGCCGAGAGGAATTTGTCGACGAAGTATTTTACCTAAAAGGCAAAAAAGTGGTGATAATCGGCTGTGGCGCTCAAGGATTAAATCAGGGCCTGAATATGCGCGACTCTGGTCTAGATATCACCTATGCACTGCGTCAAGAAGCTATTAATGAAAAGCGTCCTTCCTGGCGGCAAGCAACAGAAAACGGTTTTTGCGTTGGTACGTATGAGGAGTTGTTACCAGAAGCAGATCTAGTCATCAATTTAACTCCTGATAAGCAGCACTCAGTGGTGGTACAGACAGTACAGCCGCTAATGAAAGATGGTGCCGCTCTGGGCTATTCTCATGGTTTTAATATTGTTGAAGTTGGCGAACAAATTCGTCGCGATATCACTGTTATCATGGTGGCACCGAAATGTCCTGGTACCGAAGTGCGTGAAGAGTATAAACGAGGTTTCGGTGTACCTACCCTCATCGCTGTACATCCAGAGAATGACCCCAAAGGGGAGGGTATGGCTTTGGCTAAAGCCTGGGCGGTAGCAATTGGTGGTCATCGTGCAGGGGTTCTTGAATCATCCTTTATTGCCGAGGTGAAGTCTGATTTAATGGGAGAGCAAACTATCCTATGCGGCATGTTGCAAGCTGGCTCTTTGTTATGTTTCGATAAATTAGTTTCAGATGGATTTAGTCCAGCTTATGCAGGTAAACTGGTTCAGTATGGTTGGGAAACTATTACCGAAGCCTTGAAACAAGGTGGTATTACGCTGATGATGGATCGGCTGTCTAATAGCGCCAAACTACGCGCCTATGCGTTATCAGAACAACTGAAACAGTTGATGCAGCCTTTATTCGAAAAACATATGGACGATATCATTACAGGCACATTTTCCAGTAAAATGATGGCCGATTGGGCTAATAATGATGCCAAGCTATTAGGTTGGCGCAAGGAAACTGGTTGCACATCATTTGAAAATGCGCCGCAGTACGAAGGCAAAATTAGCGAGCAAACCTATTTTGATCATGGTGTGCTAATGATTGCCCTGATAAAATCAGGAGTAGAGCTGGCGTTTGAAATCATGACTTGTTCTGGTATTATCGCTGAATCGGCTTATTACGAATCATTGCACGAACTTCCTCTCATTGCCAATACAGTTGCCCGCAGACGCCTCTACGAAATGAATCTTATCATCTCAGATACTGCTGAGTATGGGAACTATCTATTCACCAACGCTGTAGTACCGTTGCTTAAAGACAAGTTTATGAGTAATTTACAGGCAGGTGACTTGGGTACATCTGTAGCCGATGTTAAAATTGATAATTCCCTGCTGCTCGAAATCAATGAGGCTATTAGGCAGCATCCAATTGAAATCGTCGGTGCCAAACTGCGCGCTTACATGAAAGATATGAAACGTATTGCAGTCGCTAACTAATTTGTTAGTAGTTAAAAAAAACCTTCGCCATTTGGCGGAGGTTTTGCTTTTAGCGCTAGACATTAACCTACTGATTGTCTTTTAAAAACATTTCTTCCTGACTTTTTTTTACCTTTTTTTACCTTTAATGCCGCTAATGCCGCATTATTATCACGTGATAATAAGCAGTCATCCTACTAGGAAAAAATATTTATTTGAAACTTAGGGGGTAATCATGATTAAAAAAATAGGAGTACTAACAAGTGGTGGTGATTCACCAGGAATGAATGCGGCCATTCGAGGTGTCGTTCGAGCCGGGCTTTCTGAAGGTCTGGAGGTTTACGGTATTTATGATGGCTATCTGGGACTGTTTCAAGATCGCATTGCGAAACTAAATCGTTATAGCGTCTCAGATGTGATTAACCGTGGCGGTACTTTTCTTGGTTCCGCGCGCTTTCCAGAATTTCGGGAAGCTAACACTCGCGATATTGCAATTAAAAATATGAATAAACGCTGTATTGAAGCGTTAGTAATTATCGGAGGAGACGGTTCTTATATGGGTGCTAAACGCTTGACGGAAATGGGTTTTCCCTGTATCTGCTTGCCAGCTACGATTGATAATGATGTAGCTGGAACTGATTACACTATTGGCTACTTTACCGCACTGGAAACCATAGTGGAAGCAATTGACCGTCTGCGTGATACCTCAACATCGCACCAGCGAATTTCTATTGTAGAAGTTATGGGATGTTACTGCGGCGATCTAACCATGGCGGCAGCCATCGCCGGTGGTTGCGAGTTTATCGTACTACCTGAAGTAGAATTTAAACCTGTAGATTTAGTCTATGAAATCAAGGCTGGTATCGTTAAAGGAAAAAAGCATGCTATTGTGGCAATAACCGAACATATTTGTAATGTATCTGAGCTAGTGCAATACATAGAAAAAGAGACTGGACGTGAAACGCGTGCCACAGTGTTAGGTCATATTCAGCGGGGGGGTAGCCCGGTGGCCTATGATCGTATTTTAGCATCGCGCATGGGCGCCTACTCTATTGAGCTGCTGTTGCAGGGATACGGCGGTCGTTGTGTTGGCATGCAAAATGAGCAGCTTAGGCATCATGACATAATCGATGCTATTGAAAATATGAAGCATCTATTCCGGAATGATATACTAGAAACTGCAAAGAAACTATTTTAATGTTTACCTGTAAAATACAACGTTAGGCTTATCGCAAATAAGGCTATTAATTAGTCTTGCTTGGCTTGAGCTGCGGCTTTCACAATCAACGCAAAGGAATCAGCTTGTAAAGAGGCACCACCAACTAGAGCGCCATCGATATCTGGTTGCATAAAGAATTCAGCAGCGTTTCCAGCGTTAACCGAACCACCATACTGAATAATGACCTGCTGTGCAACTGCATTATCATGTTTGGCGATATGATTACGAATAAATTTATGCACCGCTTGGACCTGTGACGGGATAGCAAATCTACCAGTGCCGATGGCCCAAATTGGCTCATAAGCAATGACAGCTTTGTTGAAAGCCTTTACACTCAGACGATTGAGCACCACATCAATTTGGCTGGCGCATACCGCTTCGGTCTGCCCAGCTTTATTTTCCGCTTCACTTTCGCCAATGCACAATACCGGAACAAGCTCAGTTTCTTTCAGCACTGCGAATTTTTCTGCGATATATTCATCACTTTCTTGATGAAAGGTGCGTCGCTCTGAATGGCCAATAATAATATATTTTGCGCCGATATCTTTGAGCATTTCAGCAGAAACTTCACCAGTATATGCACCAACGATATGTGTATCAACGTCTTGTGCTCCTAATGATATTTGGCTACCAGCTAAATGATATTTGGCAAGATTGAGATAGATCACCGGTGGTGCAATGGCAATATCGCAGTCAACGACGCTACTAAGTTTATTGCGTAGCATTGCTATTAAGTTGTGGACCATATATTTGCTGCCATTTAGTTTCCAATTGGCCATCACTAACGGATATCTCATTTTTATTTTTTTCCATATAGGGAGCACGAGAAAGGTTATAGTGTACGCAGGCTACGGCTATGGCCAACACACCTGTCGGCCTCAGGTGATTTATTCTAACCTTTCTTACGGGGTGGTTAGTTAGTAGTATATTACCAATAGTGCTCGCTGGTCATATGGCCTGGCTTGCGCTTAAAGTGTTTTTGCATACCGCGGCTATCCTTAAGAATTTTCTGCGTATCGCGTACCATCTGTGGGTTACCGCACAGCATAACGTGGCTGTTTGCGGCATCAAGCAGCAAATCAACCGCCGATTCTAGCGAACCATCAGCGATTAAGAGAGGAATTCGGCCGGTGAGTGAGCCAGGCGCTTGTTCACGACTGACCACTGTTTGCACACGTAACTTACCTTTATATCGAAGTTGTAGATGTAGCATCTGTGGCAAATAGCTCAGGTTCTGAGCAAATTTTACGGCATGCACCAGGACTATGTTATTAAACCGTTCCAATCCTTCGCCCTGCTCTAAAATAGAGAGATATGGGCCTAAAGCGGTGCCTGTCGCCAACATCCACAGATTGTTACAGGGCGGAATTTCACTCAGTATAAAACAGCCGACAGCTTCCTTAGTCACCATCAGGCTTTCGCCAGGCTGTAATGTCTGTAGAGACGGGCTTAGTTTCCCTTCAGTTACAGTGCTGAGATAAAATTCTAGTTTTTCGTTACGCGGCGCGTTGACGTAAGAATAGGCGCGCTGCACCTTTTCACCATTAATTTCTAATCCTAGCTTGGTGAATTGTCCAGCAATAAAAGGATCAACAGGGGCATGCACGATCAAACTAAACAGACTTGTTGTCCAGTGTTTTACTTGTACTAAGTTACCTGTTACCCATGTAGCCATAGTTGTTAACTCTCAATTGTCCTATGTCCTCCTGGACGGCAGGCCTTTCGATAATTTGGCCAGTGTGCTTGCTAACTTACTAATGTCATTAGTATACAAGAAATTTATTTATCGGCCATGTACAATTACATCAGGCATTATTTATGAGTAATATCGTAATCCAATATACACTTTTTTGTGGTGAGTTGGCTTTAACTGCTATTAAAGAACGGTTTTTTGTTATCTAATGGTTACAGAATAAAGCGACTCAAATCTTCGTCAGATACTAATTCATCTAGATGACTGCGAACGTAATTTACATCAATAGAAATAGTTTTACCATTCCACTCGCTGGCGTCATAGGAAATCTCTTCCATCAAACGTTCTAGCACAGTGTGCAGACGTCGTGCACCAATATTCTCAGTGCGCTCGTTTACTTGCCAGGCAGCTTCAGCAATACGCTTGATACCGTCCTCAGTAAAGTTAATATTCACTCCTTCTGTAGCCATCAGCGCAATATATTGCCTAGTTAGTGAGGCGCTAGGTTCCGTCAGAATGCGTTCAAAATCTTCGGTCGTCAGCGCCTCCAGCTCAACTCTAATCGGCAAGCGCCCCTGCATTTCAGGTATAAGATCAGATGGGCTTGACACTTGGAAGGCGCCCGAAGCAATAAACAGAATATGGTCGGTTTTTACCATGCCGTGTTTAGTAGAAATAGTGCAGCCTTCCACTAGAGGAAGCAGATCCCGCTGTACCCCTTCACGTGAAATATCCGGACCGGATACCTCGCCGCGTTTGCAGATTTTGTCGATTTCATCAATGAAAACGATACCGTGCTGCTCTACCGCTTCGATTGCTTTTGCTTTAAGTTCTTCGAGATTTACTAGTTTGGCAGCTTCTTCTTCCACTAATAGCTTCATGGCTTCTTTGATCTTTATTTTACGTGGCTTTTGTTTATGACCTGCAAGATTTTTAAACATCGATTGTAACTGGTTGGTCATCTCCTCCATACCAGGAGGTGCAGTAATTTCTACCCCTATTGGCGCCTCAGCAAGATTTATTTCAATCTTTTTATCGTCTAGTTGGCCTTCACGTAATTTCTTACGAAAGTTTTGGCGCGCGTTGGATAGTTCACTGCTCTCTTCCGGCTGGCCCCAGTTATTTTTAGCTAACGGGATCAATACGTCAAGCACCCGTTCTTCCGCCAGCTCTCCAGCAAGCAAACGATTCTGTTCAATAGATTGAAGGCGTATCATTTTAACCGCCGTATCGGTTAAATCGCGGATAATAGAATCAACTTCTTTACCTACATAGCCGACCTCAGTAAATTTAGTAGCTTCTACTTTGATGAACGGAGCATTAGCTAGTTTTGCTAGGCGACGAGCAATTTCTGTTTTACCGACCCCTGTCGGGCCAATCATAAGAATATTTTTGGGTGTCACTTCATGGCGCAGTGCTTCATCATCTATTTGCATGCGACGCCAGCGGTTCCGTAACGCGATAGCTACTGCTCTCTTAGCGTTGTGTTGGCCTACGATATAACTATTAAGTTCACTAACTATTTTTTTTGGAGTTATTGCAGACATGTTCATAGCCTTACTTTTTAGACGTTAATTCTTCAATGGTGTAGCAATGGTTAGTATATATACAGATATCAGCTGCAATTTCCAACGATTTTTCGACTATCTTGCGAGCGCCAAAATCAGTATTTTCTAACAGAGCTCGCGCCGCAGACTGCGCATATGGACCGCCAGAACCTATAGCAATAAGATCATTTTCTGGCTGTATAACGTCACCATTACCGCTAATAATAAGTGAGTCTTTTTCATTAGCCACCGCTAGCAGCGCTTCTAGACGACGCAGCATACGATCAGTACGCCAGTCTTTAGCTAATTCAACAGCAGCTTTAAGTAAGTAGCCCTGATGAACTTCTAGTTTCCGTTCAAATAGTTCAAATAGAGTAAAAGCATCTGCAGTGCCGCCGGCGAAACCTGCTATTACTTTTTCATTAGATAGTCGACGGACTTTACGCACGTTACCCTTCATAACGGTATTACCCAGAGTAGCCTGTCCATCACCACCGATAACAATATGCCCATTGCGGCGTACACTGAGGATTGTTGTCACGATCAACCCCTTAACTGGGAATAGTAATCATAATAATTAGTGCCCCGCGTAAATAACACTGAGTAACGATGCCTACTAAATAGGGCAACATTATGAAATTTCAACCCTTCCTGCAGTAAACGGTAACCTAATAACCTAGTAAAATTTTAGTAGAAGTTTTTCGATGCTGGTATTGTCGGCATAGTGGGTAACTCTAGAGATAATTATGAATCGATCGCCTATAACTAGTTATTCTTTTTAACCGCGCCATTCTTAGGGCTTTACCGGATAAAATTAGTCTAACCGGCGGTATTCGGCACAGTAACTAGCTGTTCGGCTAGTGGTGGTTTAGTGAGGATCAATTATCAAGCTACTCATCTTTCTAGCTCTTTGAGATAACGCCAGTGTTCTTTTAGTTTGAGCGGCAAACTGTTTCTAGCAGCTTGCTTGCTACGGTTTGGCATGACGATTTCCGCCTCTTTTTTACGTATGATGCTACAATAAAAACTACTGATCAAAGTCATCAATACGACGGCAACAATTGAGAGCATCAATTTGAACATGCCGAAAAAAAAGGAACATTTTTTTCTATACAAGCTGCTTTTTTTTCGTTTAGTTCTCGAGAACTTATCGAGGCTTACATAGTCTTTTTGTGCCACTATCGTTTTACGAACATTTAGATATTCTTCAGTTTTATTACTGCAGTTTAAAGTTTAATTAGCCTCATGCAAGTTAGGGATTGTGGTTGCAAATATTACAACAGCTATTAGCTTAGCTGTCGACAGGATCCACATCTAGCGACCATTTCACTTTACGTGATTGGGATATCTTACTAACCAACGGTAAATTGGCGGCTAGCAGGCGTTGCAGCTGCTGACGTGAGGGATGAGAGAGGAGTAACTGCCAGAGATAACGCCCACCGCGCTTAGGAGCTAGCGCAGGAATCGGTCCCATCAACCACAGGTCGTTATCGCGCAGTGGGCTGGCTTCCAGCAGTTGACTTAATTGCTCTAAAAATAACTTCGCCTGTATGTTGTCGTGATCATCAGCACGAAATAGCATATGACTGGTGAAAGGAGGTAAGCCAGCCTGGCGACGTTCTTCTAAAGTAGAATCAGCAAATGCCATATAGTCTTGATGCATCAACTTTTGTATGAGAGGATGCTCTGGGTGGTGCGTTTGCAATACTACTTCCCCTTGTTTGCTAGCGCGTCCGGCGCGACCGGAAACCTGGGTGTAAAGTTGGGCAAAGCGTTCAGCAGCTCGGAAATCTCCTGAAAAAAGCGCACTATCTACGTTCAGCAGCGATACCAGCGTTATATTAGGAAAATGGTGTCCCTTAGCTAATATTTGAGTACCGATTAAAATACTTGCGCCGCCGCGTTGCACTTGGGCTAGATAATCCTCTAGTGCGCCTTTGCTCGCCGTACTGTCTCGGTCGATGCGTATTATCGGCACGTTAGGAAAAAGAGGGGGTAACGCAGCTTCAAGCTGTTCAGTACCTAATCCCACCGCCACAAGCTGCGTGGATCCGCATTGGGGACATTGATGTTGCAGCGGGCGTTGGCTATAGCAGTGATGACAGTGCAACTGGCGTTGATGCTGATGTAAGGTAAAATAGCGATCGCAGCGCGTGCATTCAGCTATCCAACCGCATTCGTGACATAAAAGCACCGGCGCGAAACCACGCCGGTTGAGAAAAAGCATAACTTGATTACCTGCTTTTAAATGCTCACGCATTTTTGTTAGCAGAGGGGATGATAGACCGTGCTTCATTGGTAGCCCTTTCATATTCAGTAATTGCTGACTAGCTGGTCTGGCGCTACCGGCAGCTTGACCCAGGTTAAGCTGCCGGTATTTTTTTAGCTGCACATTATATAAAGTTTCAAGCGATGGAGTAGCGGTGCCAAGAATAATCGGTATCCCCTCTTCACGAGCGCGAACAACTGCTAGATCTCGAGCGTTATATCGCCAGCCGTCACTCTGTTTATATGAAATGTCGTGCTCCTCGTCAATGACGATGATTCCTAGTCGAGCGAAGGGCGTAAACAGTGCTGAACGGGTACCAATGACGATGGCGTTTTCGCCGCGCTGCGCTTTTAGCCATACAGTTAACCGTTCGGTGTCGTTAAGCCCCGAATGTAACACCTCAACCGGAGCATTAAAACGCTCACGAAAGCGTGCGATAGTTTGCGGCGTTAGACTAATTTCTGGCACAAGTACCAGTGCTTGTTTACCTTTAGCTAATATAGCTTCCAGCGCAGTAAGATAAATTTCAGTTTTACCAGAGCCAGTTACGCCAGCTAGTAGCCAGACGACAAACCGGTCATCTTCACTGCGTATAGTACTGACCGCGGTAGCCTGCTCGGTATTGAGCTGCTGACGTTCTCCATGAACGCGAAATGCGTACCGCCAATCTTTAGTTTCCGGCACCTCCGGCCGGAGAACACATAAACCCTTAACGCACAGCGCCTGCAGTGTAGCATCGACTAATTGCAGTTCGCACATCCGGTGGCGATAAACAGGGCCGCGTAGCAGGGCAGCAAGCGCTCGTTGCTGTTTAGGCGCTCGCTTTAAAACTTCTGGTAAAGTCGCGCGTCCCTGTTCTGTAACTAACCATTGCCACAATGGTGCTATTTCTGCGGACTTGCCCTGCCGAAGCAATGTCGGCAGGGCGTGGAAAAGCACCTCGCCGGCTGGATAATGATAATATCCTATTGACCAATTAAGTATGCGCCAGAGATTATCGGAGAATAGTGACTGTCTATCTATCACCTCACTAATAGGTTTTAACTTCTCCCATGCTAGTTTACTTTGCGCACTAATGGCGGTGACGATACCGATGATATTGCGCTGTCCGAACGGAACCAGCACTCGTCCTCCTATCACCGGATGGGGGGCGTTATTTGGTAGGAAATATTCGAAAGTTCGAGGTAGTGGTACTGGTAGCGCGACGTTTGCAACTGGCATGTCTCGCCTCTATATATGTTGTTTTAAAAACGCTGTTAGCGTATACGTTATTATCTCTAATACGGTATTATCTAATAATAGATGTATAGTTTACGTTTGCAAAAAAATATATTGTTTTGTATAGTTAACAACTATAGGTGACATAAAGTTAATTAATTATTAATTTATTGCGTTATGTCGATCATAATAAAAATAATTATGCAGGCCTTTTCCATGCAGAAAAATATCCACCCAAAATACGTTAATATTACAGTAACCTGTTCTTGCTGTAACGTCATTCATACCTACTCTACCGTGGGTCATGATTTAAACATAGACGTGTGTAGTGCATGCCATCCGTTCTACACCGGGAAACAACGCGTCGTTAATACTGGCGGTCGTGTTAATTTTTTCAAGAGTCGATTCAATATTCCAGTAAGTAAAAAATAATTGCCCTAACATTACTGCTATTTATCGCATAGCTACATACAAGCAATTGTAAATTTATTTAGTAAATACCTAACAATGGTAGGTATTGGCATAACTAATCAGTGGTACCAGAAAATTTATACTTGCAACAAGCGCATTTTTAAATTTAGAAGATAGGAGAATAGTTGATGGCACTTTGGGGAGGAAGATTCAGCCAGATGGTTGATCAAAAGTTTAAATCTTTTAACGATTCTTTAAGGTTTGATTATCGTTTGGCCGAGCAGGATATCATCGGTTCGGTAGCCTGGTCGCGTGCCTTAGTTACTGTAGGTATTTTGAGTGAGCTGGAGCAGCAGCAGCTTGCACATGCTCTAAATCTTCTGCTTGAAGAAGTTCGTGCAGCGCCTGAAGCTATTCTTGCAAGCGACGCAGAAGATATTCATAGCTGGGTCGAGCAACGCCTAATCGAGAAGGTTGGCAATTTAGGTAAGAAATTACACACTGGGCGCAGCCGTAATGATCAAGTTGCGACTGATTTAAAACTGTGGTGTAAGATACAGATCGCTAACTTGCTTAGCGCGCTGCGGCAATTGCAGCAGGTACTGGTATTGACTGCGCAAGCTAATAAGGATGTAATCATGCCCGGCTATACACATTTGCAGCGTGCGCAGCCGGTAACTTTTGCCCATTGGTGTTTAGCCTATAACGAGATGTTGTCACGTGATGAAAGTCGACTACAGGATACGCTGAAGCGGCTAGATGTTAGTCCACTAGGCGCTGGCGCGCTAGCCGGTACCGCTTATGCTATTGACCGCGAACAGCTAGCCGGCTGGCTGGGATTTGCCACTACAACACGCAATAGCTTAGATAGCGTTTCTGATCGCGATCATGTCCTGGAACTTCTGTCAGACGCTGCTATTGGCATGATACATCTCTCGCGTTTTGCTGAAGATTTAATTTTCTTCAACACCGGTGAAGCTGGATTTATCGAATTATCGGATCGTGTTACTTCTGGCTCATCACTTATGCCACAAAAGAAAAACCCCGACGCTCTGGAACTAATCCGCGGTAAATGCGGCCGGGTTCAAGGGGCTTTAATTGGCATGATGATGACGTTAAAAGGGTTACCGCTAGCCTATAACAAGGATATGCAAGAAGATAAAGCAGGATTATTTGACGCACTAGACACGTGGCTGGATTGCATGCATATAGCGGCGTTGGTGCTTGATGATATTCAGTTAAAACGGTCACGCTGCTGTGAAGCAGCGCAACAGGGATATGCCAATGCAACCGAATTAGCAGATTATCTGGTAGCGCGGGGTATTCCTTTCCGGGAGGCTCACCATATTGTTGGCAAGGCGGTCGTTGAGGCTATCCGCCAGAAACTGCCATTGGAGGCGTTGACTCTGGCACAATTGCAAACCTTTAGCCCTGTTATAGGCGATGATGTATACTCTATACTGACGTTAACATCCTGCTTAGCGCAGCGTAATGTAAAAGGCGGCGTAGCGCCTAATCAGGTATCACAAGCTATCATTGATGCTAAACAGCGTCTGATGATATAATTATGATGATATAATAATGCAAGTAAAGTTACTTGGTTACCCGTGCGGCTGATTTAGCGGTAGTTTTTAGTGCCCCTTTTGACTCGGGATACGTACTCACCAGAGCGGGTATCTACTTTAATTACTTCTCCTATTTGCAAAAATAGTGGTACTCTAACTACCGCACCAGTTATTAGTATAGCTAGTTTACTGCTATTGCTAACGGTATCACCCTTAATACCTAGGTCAGTATCAATAATTTCTATTTCAACAAAGTTAGGCGGCGTTACGATGATAGGTTGACCGTTCCATAATGTTAATATACATTCAACTTGTGCTACTAGCCATTTATAATTGGCGCCAATCGCTTTAGCATTAGCAGCCAGCTGTTCAAAATTATTTGGATCAATAAAATACCAAATTTTACCATTATTATATAAATAAGTTAGGCTAATATCTATTAGATCAGCAGCTTCCACAGAACTACCAGACTTAAAATTTTTTTCTAGTACTTTACTGGAAAGTAGTTTCCGCAGTCTAACTCGATTGAATGCATGACCTTTACCTGGCTTTACGAATTCATTATCAATAATCGCGCATGGCTCGCCATCTTGCATTATTTTAAGACCTGAACGAAATTCCTTGGTATTATAGACTACCATAGTAGTCCTCTTATTACTCTATGGCTAACTACTAAATATAAGCACTACCCCCCTAATTTAGGGGGGTAATATGTTACCAACAAAAACATTATGATAATGCGGAATGATTACATCATTCCGCCCATGCCACCCATGTTACCTGCACTTCCGCCTAGATCTGGCTTGTCTTCCTTTGGCAGGTCAGTTACCATACATTCAGTGGTAATCATCAGCCCTGCAATCGAAGCCGCATACTGTAGCGCGGAGCGTGTTACCTTAGTTGGATCCAAGATACCCATGTCTATCATATTACCATACTTTTCGGTAGCCGCGTTGTAACCAGTATTACCTTCGCCTGCTTTTACTTTATTAGCTATTACGGATGGCTCCTCACCTGCGTTGGCAACAATTTGACGCAGTGGAGCTTCCATTGCTCGACGTGCGACCTTAATGCCAACGTTTTGATCTTCATTATCGCCACGCAGTTCAGCAATGCTATTAGCAACGCGAATTAGAGCGACACCACCTCCTGCAACCACGCCTTCTTCAACTGCAGCGCGAGTAGCGTGCAAGGCATCTTCAACGCGCGCTTTCTTCTCTTTCATTTCTACTTCTGTCGCCGCGCCAACTTTGATTACCGCTACGCCTCCAGCCAGTTTGGCTACGCGTTCTTGCAGCTTTTCACGATCGTAATCAGAAGTAGCTTCATCGCGCTGCTGGTTAATTTGCGCAACTCGGCCTTTGATAATTTCCTTATCGCCCATACCGTCGATAATAGTAGTAGTATCCTTGGTAATGACTACACGTTTAGCCTGTCCCATATCTTCCAGAGTAGCTTTTTCTAGTTCTAGGCCAATTTCTTCAGAGATAACGGTACCTGCAGTCAGGATAGCAATATCTTGCAACATAGCTTTCCGGCGATCACCAAAACCAGGCGCTTTAACAGCAGCTATTTTTACTATACCGCGCATGTTATTGACTACTAATGTGGCTAGAGCTTCTCCTTCCACATCTTCAGCAATAATCATCAGAGGCTTACCTGCTTTGGCAACTGACTCCAGTACTGGAAGCATTTCGCGGATGTTAGAAATTTTTTTATCAGCTAGTAGAATAAACGGGTTTTCCAGCTCAACAACACCTGTTTCTGACTTGTTAACAAAATACGGGGAAAGATAACCGCGGTCGAATTGCATACCTTCAACCACGTCCAGTTCGTCCTGCAGACCAGAGCCTTCTTCCACGGTGATCACACCCTCTTTTCCCACTTTTGCCATCGCTTCAGCAATAAGGGCGCCTACTGTTTCATCAGCATTAGAGGATATAGTACCTACTTGAGCAATAGCCTTGGAATCAGAGCAAGGTACAGACAACTGTTTAAGTTCTTCAACGGCAGCAACAACTGCTTTATCAATACCGCGTTTTAGGTCCATGGGGTTCATACCAGCTGCTACAGCTTTCAGGCCTTCGTTAACGATAGACTGGGCTAAAACGGTGGCTGTAGTAGTACCATCTCCCGCCGCATCATTCGCTTTAGAGGCAACTTCTTTTACCATCTGGGCGCCCATATTTTCAAACTTATCTTCCAGTTCTATTTCACGAGCTACGGAAACACCATCTTTAGTAATAATCGGTGCCCCGAAGGATTTATCTAATACTACGTTACGACCTTTAGGACCTAGGGTAACTTTTACCGCGTCTGCTAATACATTGACTCCGCAAAGCATTTTTATACGAGCGTCGTTACCAAATTTTACGTCTTTAGCTGCCATTTTAATTTCCTTATAAATTTTTATAAAATAAATTCATTTAGTTTAAATAAAATTGCTCGCGGATTACTTCTCAACGATAGCTAGGATGTCGCTTTCGGACATGATCAGCACTTCATCGTTATCGATTTTCTCTACTTTTACGCCATATCCGTCATTGAAAATCACGATGTCGCCAACTTTTACGTCCAGTGCTTTTACTTCGCCGGTTTCTAGAATGCGGCCATTGCCCACGGCTAATACTTCGCCGCGTGTTGATTTACCTGCCGCAGAGCCGGTCAGAACAATGCCCCCTGCAGATTTAGCTTCGACTTCTTTACGCTTGATGATAACGCGATCATGTAATGGACGAATTTTCATTGATAGCTCCCTTTGAGAAAGTCCGTATCTATATTTTTTTTGGGGATGAATGCTGGGATAGTATTACAACCAGCCTCATGGTAGATATGGTGGGGACGATTGTCGTAGCTTCAAGGGGTAAGAATATTTTTTTTGTTTAATTAAAAATTTTTACTTTTAACTCAATAAGTTTTTTTTAAAACTTTAACTATTTAACTAAAGTAAGTCATGATAATTTTTTGACAGAAGTGAATGGTAATATGTTTCAAGACCCTTAGTAAAGAGATATAATTATGCTATTCTCTAATTTTTACTACTGCTGTGCTTGCTGCATAAATTTAGTCTTTTAGCAAGGAGTTAAGCTAGAATTTATGTCTAACAAAGACAGCAATTAGCGACAATGTCATGTAATACTTTAGAAGTAAATTTATTGACAAAATCGGGCTAATGCGTTTTGATATAATCTTGTTGCCCAGATAGCTCAGTCGGTAGAGCAGGGGACTGAAAATCCCCGTGTCCTTGGTTCAATTCCGAGTCTGGGCACCAGATTAAACCTGCAACAAACTGTCAGAAGTTAAAATATATAATTATAATTAATAACTTTCTTTAAGTGAAAGAATTTTTTACTCAATCTTATTATCTCTAAGATTCTCCTTCTAGGTAACATTAGATAACAGAAAAAATTGGTATTGAATTTACTTTTGTTAGTGTCTAAAAAAGTAACCTACTCTTTCTCCTATGAGTTATATGGTCAAAAATAATATCATATTACCTATAATTAAAATTGCAAGAAATACGCTAATTTTGGTAGATGGTTCTTCTTATCTTTACCGTGCATATCATGCTTTTCCAACATTAACTAATAGCGTTGGTGAACCCACTGGGGCGATATACGGTATGTTAAATATGCTAAATAGTCTGCTCGTACACTACCGACCAAGCCATGTAGCGGTAGTTTTTGACGCTCAAGGTAAGACCTTCCGTGATGAATTGTTTGAATCCTATAAATCTAACCGACCACCTATGCCAAAAAATCTATGCGTCCAGATAACACAGCTGTATAAAATAGTTACAGCAATGGGGCTGCCGCTACTGGCCATCAGTGGGGTCGAGGCTGATGACGTTATTGGTACACTGGCACTAGCAGCAGCTCGTGACGGCAGTGATGTTTTGATAAGTACAAGCGATAAAGATATGGCACAATTGGTATCACCTAAAATTACTCTTATCGACACAATGTCGAATACTATTCTTGGTCCTAAAGAAGTGCAGATGAAATTCGGCGTGCCGCCAGAGCTTATCATTGACTATCTAGCACTGATGGGCGACAGATCAGATAATATTCCAGGAGTGCCGAATGTAGGTGTAAAAACCGCCCAGGCTCTTTTGAACGGTCTAGGAGGTCTAACTAGACTATATCAACAACTTGATAATATTAGGAATCTGAGCTTCCGTGGTGCCAAAAATATGGCTACTAAACTCGAGCAGCACCGCGACGTAGCATTCCTCTCTTATCAGTTGGCAACAATTAAAACTGATGTCGTGCTAGATGTGTCTTACGACATTTTGACGGTTAAAGAGCCGGATGTAGAAGCGCTTCTGCTGTTATGCCAACGCTATGAGTTCAAAAGTTGGGTAAGATATCTTGAGTCAGACAATTGGCTAATGCGTAAAAAAACAGTTGTGCCTCCATCGTCTTTTACCGTTCTACGTGACACTGTTAATGAAGAGTTGGCCGAAACTACGTTAAGAAAAGGTTATCATATTATCTACGATATGGCGGCCTTGGAATCTTGGATAACAAATATGCGCAGCGCTTGTCTATTCGCTTTCAATATTGAAACCGACAGGCGAGATCCATTAACAGCAAATCTAGTAGGAATATGCTTTTCCGTGAATCCAGGAGAAGCAGCTTACCTACCAGTAGGACATGATTATCTGGATGCGCCGGATCAGTTGGACCGGGTGCAGGTTCTTACTGCACTAAAACCTTTATTTGAAGATTTATCCATAACTAAAATTGGCCACAATCTAAAATTTGACCAAAGCGTATTGACAAGCTACGAGATTGAGTTAGCGGGTAATACATACGACACTATGCTTGAATCCTATGTATTTGATAGCGTTGCCGGTAACCAAACTATAGCTAGTTTGGCGGGTCGTTTGTTGCAACTTACTACCGTAAGCTTCGAGAAAATCGCTGGTAAAGGGAAAAACCAGCTTACTTTCAATCAAATTGCAATAGAACAGGCCGCTCATTATGTAACTAATAAGACAGATATCACACTACGCCTACATCAGAAGTTATGGCCAAATATTGAGCAAGAGCCTTTGCTAAAAAGGGTATTTAAAGAAATTGAAATGCCGCTGGTACCGGTTTTATCGCGTATTGAGCGTATCGGAGTGCTCATTGAACAAAGCGTGCTAACTAATCATTCGCTGAAGCTAGCTAGGCGTCTTAAAGAGCTAGAAGCACAAGTATACATTCTTGCAAACGAATCGTTTAATCTTTCTTCAACTAAACAGCTGCAGACCATTTTGTATGATAGGCAAAAAATGCCTGTACTGCAAAAAACTCCTGGCGGAGCACCTTCAACCAATGAATTAGTATTGTCTAAACTGGCGCTGGACTATCCTCTACCAAAGCTTATTTTAGAATATCGAGGCTTGGCTAAGCTTAAATCAAGCTATACTGATAAGCTACCTAAAATGATACACCCGCAGTCAAAGCGAGTGCATACTTCCTATCATCAGGCTATTACTACTACCGGGCGTTTGTCTTCAAGTAATCCAAATTTGCAAAATATTCCAGTACGCAATAAAGATGGTAGGCAAATCAGGCGGGCGTTTGTTGCGCCACCAGATTCTCTTATTGTGGTTGCTGACTATTCACAGATTGAACTGCGTATTATGGCGTATCTATCTCGTGATACGAGTTTGTTAGACGCCTTCGCTACAGGGAAAGATATTCACTGCGCTACCGCAGCAGAGGTTTTCGGCACACCGCTGGATAAGATCACTACCGAACAGCGCCGTAACGCCAAAACGATTAACTTCGGTCTGATCTATGGTATAAGCGCTTTTGGCCTAGCACGTCAGCTGCCAGGTAAGCTCTTAGAAGCACAGAAATATATAAATCTATATTTCGAACGCTACCCAGGTATTTTAGAGTATATTAAGCGTACCTGTAAGCAGGCTAGCGATCAAGGCTATGTTGCGACTCTTTACGGACGCCGGATCTATTTGCCGGATATTAATTCAAGTAATATTAAGCGTAAAAGAGCAGCGGAACGTGCTGCCATTAATGCACCGATTCAGGGCACTGCTGCCGATATCATTAAGCGGTCAATGATCGCCATAGATGCTTGGCTACAGAAAGAAAAGCAGTCGGTACGTATGATTATGCAAGTGCACGACGAGCTGATATTTCAGGTACAACGCGGTGCTATCGAGAGTACAAAAAACAAAATTAAGAAATTAATGGAAGGGTGTGTTTCTTTAGATATATCGCTGAGGGTTGATATTAGCGAAGGAGAAAACTGGGATCAAGCTCACTAAGTACTGCTTTTTTTAAAAGCAGGCGTTCATTGGTCTGATTAGGTTGTGTTAGGTTGTGTTCAGTTATATTGTTTCGGTAGTTTATTATTAAACCAAATATCTAGTTTTTGCCGTAGTTTATCTACTCCCTGTTTTTTTAGGGAGGAAAACAGCTCTATCTGCATGTCACCCCCGAACGCTAAAGCTGCTTTCCGTACATTGCTCAATTGGGCTATGCGCGCGCTGGAAGCTAGCTTATCAGATTTAGTTAGTAGAACTAGAACCGGTATCTTCACATCTACTGCCCATTGAATTATTTTTTGATCTAAATCTTTCATGGGGTGGCGAATATCCATTAAGACCACCAGTCCTTTCAGACTATCGCGTTTTTGCAGATATTCACCTAGAGCACATTGCCACTTATGTTTTAGTTCTTCCGGTACTTCTGCATAGCCGTAGCCAGGCAAATCGACCAATCTTATACCTGGCTGAACCTCAAATAGATTTATCAATTGGGTACGTCCGGGTATTTTACTAGTTCTGGCCAGTGTTTTCTGATTAGTAAGAGTATTTAGAGCACTAGATTTTCCGGCATTAGAACGTCCAGCGAACGCAATTTCGATACCTTTATCGATGGGCAGATGACGAATATTAGGCGCGTTTTTAACGAAACGTGTAATATGATAATTATAATTTTTAATCAATGATATTTTTCCCTGGTTATCGCCTGTTGCCTGCTAGTTATTAATACCGTTTATCTAAACAAATATATAGTTTTTTAGCTTTGCTTACACCTCCACCTCACATCACTAATCAAGAGCATCAGTTATTACTTTAAAGGTTGTCTAGAGCCACACGGGGTCTAGAAAGCAACTTGCTGAAACGTATTTCGTTGAATAGAAAATTTCGGTTCAAATTAAAAAAATCAACTTATAAAAGCTCAAGCTATACTGACATTAGTCAACTGGTGTAAAAATCCAGGCATCAGAGTTTAATGTGGTGTCTAATCCAGCTCTAGATTGATGAGACTAATTTATATCACTCTGTCAATAAGATGGCATATAGTGACTACACTTGTCAAGTGTAGTCACAGTCTACGGAAACAATATATTTTGTACATTATTATAATTAAGCTATATTATAATTAAGCTCTAATAGATAGAGCTATCTTAAATGTAGGAGAAGATTGTGAGGGAAGATTGTGATTGAAAATCTGCGTAATATCGCTATCATCGCGCATGTTGACCACGGTAAAACTACCCTGGTTGATAAATTATTGCAACAATCCGGTACTATCGACGACCGGAACGATGTAATTGAACGTGTGATGGACTCTAATTATTTGGAGAAAGAACGTGGGATTACTATCCTAGCTAAAAATACTGCTATCAACTGGCACAACTACCGTATTAACATTGTTGACACCCCGGGACACGCAGACTTTGGCGGAGAAGTTGAACGTGTGATGTCCATGGTTGACTCGGTATTATTGTTGGTCGATGCTATGGATGGTCCAATGCCCCAAACCAGGTTCGTGACGCAAAAAGCTTTTGCTTATGGTCTAAAACCCATCGTAGTGATTAACAAAGTTGATCGATCTGGTGCGCGCCCAGATTGGGTAGTTAATCAGGTTTTTGATCTATTCGTTAATTTGGGAGCAACCGACGAGCAGCTAGATTTTCCAATCGTCTATACCTCAGCACTAAACGGTATAGCCGGTTTAGCGCATGAATGCATGGCCGAGGATATGACACCGCTTTTTGAAGCTATTATTAAACATGTCGAGTCGCCAAAGGTCGATGTTAACGGCCCATTTCAGCTGCAAATTTCCCAGCTTGATTATAACAGTTATGTCGGTGTGATCGGCATCGGCCGCATTAAACGCGGCTCGATAAAACCAAATCAGAACGTAACCGTGGTTAATAGAGCAGGCAAACATCGCAACGGTAAAGTAGGGAAAATACTAGTCCATATGGGATTGCAGCGCATCGAGCATAAACTAGCAGAAGCTGGTGATATTATTGCGATTACTGGTTTAGGCGAGCTTAATATTTCCGATACGCTTTGCGATCCGTCACAGATAGAAGCGCTACCTCCGCTGAACATAGATGAACCAACTGTTTCTATGCTATTTGGCGTCAATAACTCACCTTTTTGCGGTAAAGAAGGTAAATTTGTGACTTCGCGTCAGATCCTAGAACGTTTAAATAAAGAGCTAGTGCACAATATGGCATTGCGTGTTGAAGAGACCAACGATCCAGATACTTTCCGCGTTTCGGGGCGCGGCGAACTACACCTATCGGTGCTAATTGAGAACATGCGTCGTGAAGGTTTTGAAATTGCCGTTTCACGTCCAAAAGTTATTTTTCGCACAGTTGATGGCGTCAAGCAAGAGCCGTTTGAATTGGTTACGCTAGATATTGAAGATCAGCATCAAGGTATGGTTATGGAAGCAATGGGCCTTCGTAAAGGCGAAATGCGCGGTATGATGCTCCCAAACGGGAAAGGACGTATTCGTCTAGATTACATTATCCCCAGTAGAGGATTAATTGGTTTCCGTACTAGTTTCTTAACAATGACCTCAGGTACTGGTCTGCTGTACTCTACCTTTAGCCATTATAGCGATGTGCGCCCAGGTGAAATTGGCCAACGTCAGAACGGCGTGCTGATCTCTAATGGTCAAGGTAAAGCTGTGGCTTACGCACTTTATAGCCTACAAGATCGTGGCCGTCTTTTTTTGGGACACGGCGCGGAAGTTTACGAAGGTCAGATCATTGGCATTCATACCCGTTCTAATGATCTAACGGTAAACTGTTTAACTGGTAAGAAACTGACTAACATGCGTGCCTCAGGAACTGACGAAGCAACTACCTTAGTGCCGGCAATAAAAATGTCGCTGGAGCAGGCGTTGGAATTTATCGATGATGACGAGTTAGTTGAAGTTACACCACAGTCGTTACGGCTACGCAAGCGCTATTTGACCGAAAACGAGCGTAAACGCGCCAGCCGTAACTACTAGGACTACCGCGAATTTATGCAATAAGACTTAGAAAGTGACTTTCTACTTTCTTGTGTAGCTTACTGACTGACTACTACAGATTAGGCTAATACACCAGAAGCTAAATCAAAAAAGGCAGCGTAAAATAAAACAATCTATAGTTTACCTCAAGTTTACTTGACCGATATTTATACCGCGGCTGTCTATTTGCCGATAGATGGGCCGGTAAATTTTTGGCTACCGATTTAGTTTAACCAGCTGGCTTACACCTTAACTAAGGGAGGATGAGCATGTATTATGTGCGTGTTCCGGAGACTGAACAAAAACTTCAGCAATGTTTCCAGTGTTGCTGGAAACTATTACGCAAGCCTTTGCATCAGCCGCCCGGATCAGAACGGGAGGCATACGATACTATCGCGTATCACAAGATGGTGATAGACGAGCAAGAAGAACCGGTAGCAGCAGTGGTAAGCCTTTATGTTAAGACCAATGAAGTATCAATACATTTTCTGGTATTGCATCAACTTTTGATGATCAAGCAATCATGATTATGGACGATATTATTCATCGACCAGATTGGTGCAGCCAGTTACAACAGGCTTGGTATCAGCATATTTCGCTTAGTAAAAAAATGGGCATACGTATCAGTCAGTATACCGGCAAAAAGTTTATGACTACCATGCCGGAAATCGGTAACCAGAATCCACACCATACGCTATTCGCCGGTAGTTTATTTACGTTAGCAACCTTAACAGGTTGGGGATTAATTTGGTTGCTGCTGCGTGAGCGCCAACTTAGCGGAACTATAATTTTAGCAGATGCGCATATTCGCTATATCAAACCGGTGATTGGCCAACCAGGAGCGGTTGCTGATTTAAGCTCGCTAGCTGGCGATTTAGACCGGCTAGCGCAGGGTAGTAAAGCGCGAATGCAGCTTGAAGTTGAATTATTTGGCAATAATACTAAAGGCGCTATTTTTAAAGGTGTCTACCTGGTTCTGCCGTCCTCTTTAAATATATCTCTCACAAGTAAACACACATGGTGCATGAGCCAACCGAAGCGGTAAGACACTTAATCTATCTCCTATAACAACAAACAGATAAATTGCCATCGCTGCTTTGATCTTTCACAGTATAGGTACGCGACCGTGGGAGACATGTTTTTAGATAAAAGTATAACGCATATTTTTAGGTCTCCAGCGCTCAATTAATGCTTGCTCCAAGGCAGGATAATGTTGATGGATATGTCGCGATAATCGCTGCACCTCAGGAATCATCTCATGATCGCGCGACAAATCAGCTACTTTAAATTCAAAGTTGCCGGTTTGACGAGTGCCTAGTAGCTCGCCAGGGCCGCGGAGCTCTAAATCTTGTTGGGCAATAATAAAGCCATCGTTACTATCGCGCAGCACCTTTAGACGCAAATATGCTATTTTGCTAAGTGGAGATTGATATAGCAAAACACAGTGTGAGGATACTGCGCCGCGGCCAACACGACCACGTAGCTGATGCAACTGAGCGAGCCCTAGACGCTCAGGATTTTCGATAATTATCAGGCTAGCATTGGGCACATCGATGCCAACTTCTATAACTGTAGTAGCTACCAAGAGATGCACTTTACCGGCCTTAAAAGTTTGCATTAGCTGCTGTTTATCCTCTTCCTTGAGGCGGCCGTGCACCAGCCCAATTTGCAGTTCGGGCAGAGCATGTACTAATTTTTTCCAGGTATGCTCTGCTGCTTGCACTTCCAGCAATTCTGATTCCTCAATCAAAGTGCAAACCCAATAAGCCTGACGTTGTTCCTTCAGGCAGGCTTGGCGAACGCGCTGAATAACCTCCTCACGTCGTGTATTAGGAATAACTACCGTGGTTACTGGCGTTCTTCCCGGCAGTATCTCATCTATTACCGAGGTATCTAGGTTGGCGTAAGTTGTCATTGCGAGGGTACGCGGAATTGGCGTTGCGGTCATGATTAGCTGATGTGGATAAAATCCCTGAGTAAAACCTTTTTTCCAAAAAGCCAGTCGCTGATGAACACCAAAACGATGTTGTTCGTCGATAATCACTAGCGCCAACCCAGCAAAATGTACCTGAGCCTGAAAAATTGCGTGCGTGCCGACCACCAGCGCCACTAGGCCATTGGCGATAGCCTCCTGCTGGGCTTGTCGCGCTTTTCTTTTCTGTTTACCGGCTAACCAACCTACTTCGATCCCAAGCGGCGCAAACCAGTTGCGAAAATTATGTGCATGTTGTTCAGCCAGTAGTTCGGTGGGCGCCATTAGCGCTACCTGTTTACCCTCACTAATGGCGCATAGCGCAGCTAATGCTGCTACCAGGGTTTTGCCTGCGCCGACATCGCCCTGTACCAACCGCATCATTGGAACCTCTCTTGCCAGATCTTGATTGATTTCTTCAACCACGCGGCTCTGTGCCCTAGTCGGAGCAAAGGGCAGCGCGGCAATAAAACGCTTTGTAAGGTCGGAATCTGCCTGCAACGGTAGGGCGCGATCTTTTTTCCTCCCAGCACGGACTGCTAACATACTTAGATTATATGCTAATAGTTCTTCGAAAATTAGTCTGCGTTGTGCTGGGTGATATCCAAGAACCAGATTATCCAAAGTTATTTCTGGTGGCGGACGGTGCAGTAGACGTAAAGCATCAGATAGACTCATTATTTTATAACGACATTCCTGTGGTAATAGTTCAGGAACTAGCATGTCTACTAGTTTCAATGCCTGATCGATAGTATTACGCAGTGTTGCCTGCCTGAGCCCATCGGTGGTAGGATAAACTGGAGTCAGCGAGGCGGCAAGCTTATTATTACTCTGGCTACTCTCGTTGATAATATGATACTCGGGGTGGATTATTTCGCTGCCTTGCTTGCCGTGGCGGATTTCGCCATAGACAGTTACCAACTTTCCGTTAGCAAAGTTCTTTTTCATGGCCGCGTTAAAATTGAAGAAACGCAAAGTCAAGATACCGCTATCGTCGCACAGACGGCATGTAAGCATGCGTTTGCGGCTAAAACTAATCTCGCTGTTGAGTACCTTTCCCTGTATAGTAACCGTCATACCAGGCAAGGCCTCATCTATGGGATAAAGTTTAGTCCGATCTTCATAGCGGATTGGAAGATAAAAGAGAAGATCTTGCAAATTTTTCAGCCCAATTCGTGCAAATTTGCTGACTATACTCGGCCCAACCCCTGATAATGTATTCAGCGGAATTGAGTTTAACAAGCGGCCTTTCATAACTTATAAAGTATAATTTATGCGGTATAAATGCGGTTTTTGGTTGTTAGTCAAATAAATTTACCACAACAAATAATGTACCATAAACTATAGATCCTATCTATATTTCGACTTTGAATATTGGCATTAGCAGCGTTAATCAACGTGTTGAGGTTAGACCTTATTTCCTGGCAGTTGAACATATTAACCTTTATCTTTGCAAAAAAAATTCCTGATAGCTTATTACTTTCCACTTATTTATTGACATAAACATATCCGGTTCTTTTGTATAGCCTAAGATATTGCAGGCTGATCTAGGGTGCATTAATACCCTAGTAAATGATTCAGATAATTGGGTGAACAGGAATTAGACGGCAATATTTAGCAAATATAATTATACCTTCGACACCTTTAATCGGTAGGTTATAAGTACCTGCGATTTTTAAAAAAATTAACCAATATTCATGTATATTTTTTCTTGATTACCACGCTCATGGAGTTACGAAAATCGATCTCCTCCACTAGGAGATACTCAAAAGTGCCCAATTTTATTTTATCTAGCTGGCATTGTATATTCTTTGTCTGGAGCGCTGCTATTTTGCAGCGGATTTGAGTGCGTGCTTTAGCAATAACGACAAAATTTAACCAATTGGCATCTGGCCTAGTACCCGATAGCAGGTATCTCACTGACGATTACCTGAAAAAATAAATATCCATAATGGAGTGGAAACGCCGTTCTCTCAAGTGCATCTTGCTAGTAGATGGAATATGATGGAATATGGATGCTTTTCCAGCCCACTGACGCGGCAGGAGATACCAGCTTCGATTAAGCTAATTTTTATTTCATCAATGATTGTTTTGATTATTTCTTTGCGGTTACCGCGCTCCACTTTGACAATTTCTTTAATTACTCGATACCTAGTAGGGTACAGCGCCTCAAATCCTAACTCTTCCAGCTCGGTTTAAATGATGAATACCAAGCCGGTGGGCTAACAGACTGTAGATTTCGAGTGTTTCGCCGTGCTATGCGGCGCCGTTTATCCGGCCTTAGTGCCCTAACGTACGCATATTATGTATGGGTTCGGTCGGCCAGTTTAATAAGCACAACGCGGATATCTTGTACCATCGCCATGAACATTTTACGAAAGTTTTCTGTTTGTGCTTCTTTTTTTATCGCGAAACTTAAGCTTATCAAGTTTTGACACACCTTCCACCAATGCTGCGACGCTCTTACCAAACAGCTGTACAGCTGTTCCATATCCTGATAAGTTATGGGGGTATCTTCGATGACGTCATGCAGCAGCGCTGCTATCAATGTCTTATGATCACGTATCTTGGCTAGAATACAGGCTACCGCTACAGGATGGGGTTATATAAGGCTCACCACTAAACCTAGTCTGGCCTTCGTGCTTATCATGGGCGACAATATACGCCTTTTGGAGGAGTTTTATTTGATCCTCTGGCAGATAGCGTTGGATCAGAAAATGTAGATTTTTTAGGAAGTAACCTGATGATGTTAACGGCCGCCTGCAGCGGGTTTTTTTTATTGCTGCTCTTAGCGAGCTAAATAGTACACAACTTAATTAGTAATCAAGCCTTACTTGATGATTAGTAATCAAGCCTTCTTCGATTTCTCGTAGGGCTAGAACAGTACATTTATCATTTTCTTCTGTAATTAATAGATCTTTGTTGCTAATCTGTATCTGCCGCGCGCGCCGCGCAGCAACTAACACCAAATCAAAACGGTTGCCAATTTTTTCGACGGCATTTTGTACAGTTATACGTGCCATATGTGAGCTACTCCCAAAATAAATAATTAAATTTTATGCTCCAAAATATTATACTAAGAACTATATTAGTCTACCATCAATTTATTGATTAATACTTTATAGTATATTTTTTGACACTCCAGGCGCAGTCTTTCTGCCTGAATAATGGTCTTTAAATCAAGCAAGGCAGTATTAAAGTCGTCATTAATGATTAAATAATCATACTCCGTAAGGTGGGTCATTTCGTTAACCGCTTGCGCCATGCGCCGAGCGATAACTTCCTCGCTATCTTGACCGCGTCTGCGCAGACGGCAATTTAGTTCTTTTTTAGACGGTGGCAAAATAAATATACTATACGTTTTAGGTATTTTACGACGGATCTGCTGCGCGCCTTGCCAATCTATATCGAGCAATACATCAACACCAGTAGCTAGTATTTGCTCAATAGTTTTCCGTGCTGTACCGTAATAATTGCCAAATACTTTGGCATATTCGAGAAAGGCATTTACACTTATCATACGTTCGAATTCGGCTACCGACACGAAAAAATAGTGTTGACCATTAGTTTCTTCTGGCCGCATGGTTCGGGTAGTATGGGAAATAGATAATTGTATATTATACAGTTGTTGATTATTAAGTAATGCTTTGATCAGGCTGGACTTTCCCGCGCCACTCGGGGCTGAAACAATATATAGATTACTTGGAATTATCATGAAATAATCAGTTGATTTTAACAGTTAGATAATAAAATAATAACAATTTATACTAAATTTAGTTTAACTGTTTTCTTAAAATAAAAGTGATCATTTTCAGCGTTATTTATGCTGCAGTACAGAAAATATTGGTCCAGCCGAGTTAACACTAGTGATCGTACGTGAAGATTTATTAGGTCGAGCATGTAAGTCGCTGCTATCGACACTTGAATATCATAATTAACGAAAGATATGTTTTGCAACACCATCGCCACTTCTAACCGTTTACGTATGAATGTGCTGTATCAATTGGCTGATAGCAAAATGAATGCATTATTTTTGCAAATATACTTGTCTTTAGTCGCCGGTTTGCTCTAAAAGGGCATCAAGAAGTGGTAGGTGTGGTATGTGGGCCTCGACACAACGCGTCCTTCCTACCTTACCTTTGGTAGGCATGCAGGCATTAGTCGATTTGATGAAACTCCCCCTTAACTCATCCTGTCGGTAGCTTCGAGTTGGCCGTTTATAATCTTTTCTGGATTGTATTATAATTACCTAATACTCTCTCTAATTTAGAGAATTTATTTACTGGAGAAAATGTTTCATATGCAGGAGTTCCTGACTATCAATCCCATCAAACACGTTGATGGTACCCTCAATCTGCCGGGTTCCAAGAGCATTTCCAACCGCGCCCTCTTGCTAGCAGCGCAGGCATCTGGCACTACGCGGTTAACCAATTTACTCGATAGCGATGATGTACGCCATATGCTAACAGCCCTAGGCCAACTAGGCGTTACCTACCGACTCTCGGCTGATCACCATAGCTGTGAAATCGACGGTCTCGGTGGTCCGTTACGCGCAGAAGAAGCACTAACACTCTTTCTCGGCAACGCTGGCACAGCTATGCGCCCGCTGACCGCCGCGCTATGCCTGCAGGCGCGCGATGTAACTGTTACTGGTGAACCGCGTATGAAAGAGCGTCCTATTGGACATCTAGTGGATGCGCTACGTCAAGGCGGGGCGCAAATCGATTACTTAGGTAAAGATCATTATCCCCCGTTGAGGTTGCACGGTGGATTCCAGGGCGGCGACATCACCGTAGATTGCAGTGTCTCTAGTCAGTTTCTAACCTCTATATTAATGATGGCGCCGCTGGCACCTCAAGATAGCCGTATTATTATAAAAGGTGCACTGGTGTCCCAGCCGTATATTGCTATTACTTTAGCGCTTATGAAAAGTTTCGGTATTGAAATCCATCACGATAATTACCGCGTGTTTTATATCACTAGCGGCAGAGTCTATTGCTCCCCAGGGGACTATCTAGTAGAAGGAGATGCATCAAGCGCTTCATACTTTTTGGCGGCAGCAGCAATTCGTGGAGGTACCGTGCGCGTAACAGGAATCAGTCGCCATAGTGTACAGGGTGATATAAATTTTGCCGATGTCTTAGAAAAAATGGGTGCTACCATTAACTGGGGCGATAATTTTATTGAATGCACGCGATGCACGCTACACGCTATCGATATGGATATGAACTCTATACCAGATGCTGCGATGACTATTGCCACTACCGCGTTATTCACTAACGGTGGTACTACCACGTTACGCAATATTTATAACTGGCGGGTTAAGGAAACAGATCGACTGGCAGCAATGTCTACCGAACTACGTAAAGTTGGTGCTACTGTCATCGAGGGAAAAGATTATCTATCAATTACACCACCATCGAAACTGATCGATGCACGCATTGATACCTATAATGACCATCGTATGGCGATGTGCTTCGCACTGGTAGCACTATCTGATACGCCAGTGACGATTAAAAATCCGCAGTGTACCCATAAAACTTTTCCGGACTTTTTTATAAGGCTGGCGTCGTTAAGTCAGTCCGCCTAAGCAAAATTAATTAACGTTTTAATTAAGTAAAAGTAGGTAAAGAATAAGGATAAGGCATTGACAGTTCTAGCCCCAGTAATAACCATCGACGGACCAAGTGGTGCCGGTAAGGGAACGCTCTGCCAAGCGTTAGCAGAAACATTACAATGGCATTTACTAGATTCCGGCGCGATTTACCGGGTGTTAGCACTGGGAGCTTTGTTACATCAGGTAGCTATCGACAGTGAAGAAGCATTAGTTTCTCTCGCCATCCATCTTGATGTGCACTTTGCGGTTAAGTTAGGCCAGCTAAACGTTTTGTGGGAAGGAAAAGATGTCAGCCAGGTTATTCGCAATGAGACCGTTGGTAATACTGCGTCGCAACTTGCCTCGTTTTCTTATATACGTGAGGCGTTGCTGCAGCGTCAGTACGCATTTCGTACTTCTCCTGGCCTTATCGCCGATGGCCGCGATATGGGTACTTTAGTTTTTCCCGACGCTCCAGTAAAGATTTTTCTTGACGCTTCGTCTGAAGCAAGGGCGCATCGCCGCATGCTGCAGTTGCAGGAACAGGGTTTTAGTGTTAACTTTGAGCATCTCTTATCTAAAATAAAAGAACGAGACGATCGCGACCGTAATCGTGCAGTAGCACCTTTAGTACCAGCAGCTGATGCGCTGGTGCTAGATTCTAGCTGCCTAACTATTAATGAAGTGATGGTCCAAGTACTGATGCACGCTAGGCAAATTTTGGGTTTATCTTAAAAGTATTTGCCAAGCAAGCAGAGAGTTGGCATTACCATAATAAATTTATTGTTAGAATCTATTATTAATTTTATTACTTTATGTCTTACCAGGTGGGGGATAAAAGTTGTAAAGATATACTGCAGAACATAGTATATTATAACAGCCCCATAGATGCCTAATGGAAGTTAATTTAAAAATCTGAAGATTATCAAATATGACAAAATCTTTTGCTCAACTCTTTGAAGAATCCCTGAAAAAAATAAAAACCCGTCCGGGTTCCATCGTTCGCGGTACCGTTGTGTCGATCGCTAAAGATATGGTTTTAGTTGATGCTGGCTTGAAGTCAGAATCAGCTATTTCCGTCGAGCAATTTCGCAATGTCCAGGGAGAACTAGAACTTAAAGTAGGCGATCAAGTGGATGTTGCGCTTGATGCTATCGAAGATGGTTTCGGAGAAACGTTGCTATCCCGTGAAAAAGCCAAGCGTCATGAATCCTGGCTGACGTTAGAAAAATCGTACGAAAAAGCAGCCACAGTATTAGGCATTATTAATGGGAAAGTAAAAGGTGGCTTTACCGTAGAGTTAAACGGTATCCGTGCATTCTTGCCTGGATCACTAGTCGATATTCGTCCGTTGCGCGACACGCTTCATCTGGAAGGAAAAGAACTTGAGTTTAAAGTTATCAAGCTCGATCAGAAACGCAACAACGTTGTAGTTTCTCGCCGTGCCGTTATCGAGTGCGAAAACAGTGCCGAGCGCGATCAGCTGCTTGAAAAACTGCAGGAAGGCATGAAAGTTAAGGGTATCGTCAAGAACCTGACCGACTACGGTGCCTTCGTTGATCTAGGTGGTGTAGATGGACTCCTGCACATTACCGATATGGCTTGGAAACGCGTTAAGCATCCGATCGAAATCGTTAATGTTGGTGATGAAATCAACGTTAAGATTCTAAAATTTGATCGCGAACGTATCCGCGTTTCCCTGGGCCTAAAACAGTTGGGAGAAGATCCGTGGATTGCTATAACAAAACGTTATCCAGAAGGCACCCAACTGATCGGTCGCGTTACCAATCTTACAGATTACGGTTGTTTCGTTGAAATTGAAGAGGGTGTTGAAGGCCTGGTACACATTTCCGAAATGGATTGGACTAATAAGAACATTCACCCTTCTAAAGTGGTGAATATGGGAGATATGGTAGAAGTCATGGTGCTGGACATTGATGAAGAACGCCGTCGTATCTCTTTAGGCCTGAAGCAGTGCAAAGCCAATCCATGGCAGCAGTTCGCTGAAACCCATAACAAAGCTGACCGCGTTGAAGGCAAAATCAAATCGATCACCGATTTTGGTATCTTTATCGGTCTAGAAGGCGGCATCGACGGTCTAGTACATCTGTCTGACATCTCTTGGAACGTGACCGGGGAAGAAGCAGTGCGCGAATACAAAAAAGGTGACGAAATTGCCGCTGTGGTACTTCAGGTTGACGCCGAACGCGAGCGTATTTCTTTGGGCGTGAAACAACTAACTGAAAATCAGTTTAATAACTATCTTTCTTTGAATAAAAAAGGTGCAATTGTTACCGGTAAAATCACAGCTATTGACGCGCAAGGTGCTACAGTTGAATTAGCAACTGGCGTGGAAGGTTATCTGTGCGCATCTGAAGCTTCTAGTGACTGTATTGAAGCCCTAAGTGTCGGCGACAATGTAGAAGCAAAATTCACAGGTTTTGATCGCAAAAACCACATCGTAAGCCTATCTTTCTGTGCTAAAGACGAGGCAAATGAGACTAAAAATATTAGCACTGTTAGTAATAAGCAGGAAGAAAGCAATTTCTCTAATGCTATGACTGAAGCCTTCAAAGCTGCTACTAAAGCGAATGATAATAATGATGGAGTGCAGGAGACGTAAGTTATTACGCGGTTCTTATTAAGAAGTTATGTAATAGCCGCGTAAACTTCTTGGAGAAATTATGACCAAATCTGAGCTCATCGAAAAAATAGCTGAAAAGCACACTCATATCCAAGCCAAAGTATTTGAAGATGCGGTAAAAGAAATGCTTGAGTATATGGTAACGGTCCTCGCCAGTGGCAAGCGTATCGAAATTCGTGGTTTTGGCAGTTTTTCTCTGCACTACCGTGCACCGCGTATTGGCCGTAATCCGAAAAATGGCGATAAAGTGCAACTTAAAGGCAGGTATGTTCCTTACTTTAAACCGGGTAAGGAGCTGCGTAACCGCGCCAATATCTACGGTTAATTTCACGGCTTCGCTTAATAACTGATATATGATTAATAATCATACTTATTATTTAGTCTTATATAACTTGCATTTATTAGCCGCTCCTATGCAAATTAAGCAGGCAATGTTTTACCTTAGTTATTTGGCGTCGCTGTAATAAATTAATTAGAATAGGCAAGGCGGCAACTAGCTATTTAGTACAAGTTTTGGTTTAATGGATGCTAAACGATATGGATGCTAAACGATAAAGATATTTTTACTTGGCAGACTTTCCAACGACTTTGGCCAATGATATCGCCCTTTAAGGCGGGCCTGATAGTGGCTGCGTTTGCCTTAATAATTAACGCAGCTAGCGACACATTTATGATATCGCTGCTTAAGCCCTTGCTTGATAAGGGTTTCGGCGAGGCTAATAGCCATGTTTTTATATGGATGCCCATGACTATTATGGCTATAATAATCGTGCGTGGTATCAGCGGATTTATATCAACCTATTGTGTTTTCTGGGTTTCCGGAAAAGTAGTCATGAATATGCGTCGCCGTTTGTTTAAACATATCATGGATATGCCGGTAGCTTTTTTTGATCAGCAATCTACCGGCACGCTATTATCGCGCATTACCTATGACTCCGAACAAGTAGCGTTGTCTTCTTCTAGCGCGCTGATTACCCTAATTCGTGAAGGGGCTTCAATCATCGTAATGTTCGCGATGATGTTTTATTATAGTTGGCAACTGTCGCTTATTTTAGTGATTACTGCTCCAATAGTTTCTGGAGTCATCCGTTTGGTTTCCAAACGGTTTCGCAACATCAGCAAGCGCATGCAAAACACAATGGGGCAGCTAACCACTAGTGCTGAGCAAATGCTTAAAGGACATAAAGAAGTACGTATTTTTGGGGGGAAAAAAGTAGAAAACGAACGATTCAACAGCGTCAGCAACCGCATGCGTCAACAAGGTATGAAAATGGTGGCCGCCTCTTCGGTTTCCGATCCGCTAGTTCAGCTTATTGCTTCATTAGCTCTTGCCTTTGTCTTGTATGCTACAAGCTTTCCCGGGGTGATGGAAACACTGACCGCTGGCACCATTACTGTAGTATTTTCATTAATGATTGCCCTGATGAGACCACTAAAATCCCTTACCAACGTCAACGTACAGTTCCAGCGTGGAATGGCTGCCTGCCAGACGCTATTTGCAATTCTTGATATGAAAACCGAAAATGATGAGGGCACGGTGGAAGTAGATCGCCTCAAAGGAGATATAGTTTTTGACTGTGTGACATTCTCTTATCCTGGTAAAGAGGAGCCATCACTGCATGATATCAGTCTCTCTATCCCGGCCGGCCATACGGTAGCTCTGGTGGGCCGTTCAGGCTCCGGTAAATCTACTATAGCTAATCTACTTACACGTTTCTACGATATACAACAAGGACATATTTTCCTCGACGGTACCGATCTACGCGCATATAAACTTGCCTCGCTACGTAATAAAGTTGCACTGATTTCTCAAAACGTGCATTTGTTTAACGATACCATCGCCAACAACATTGTATATGCTCGTAATGAATTTTACTCGATTGATCAGGTAGAAAATGCAGCTCGCATGGCCTATGCCATGGATTTCATAGAAAAAATGGATCAAGGTTTAGATACGGTTATTGGTGAAAATGGTGTCTTGCTTTCTGGTGGTCAGCGTCAGCGTATCGCTATCGCGCGGGCACTGCTGCGTAATTGCCCGATTCTTATCCTTGATGAAGCTACCTCAGCGCTTGATACGGAATCCGAACGGGCTATTCAGAAAGCCCTCAACGTATTGCAGAAAAACCGGACATCCCTGGTTATCGCCCATCGTTTATCCACTATCGAGCAAGCTGATGAAATTTTAGTAGTAGAAGATGGGAGAATTGTTGAACGCGGCAACCATGTAGAACTGATGTCGTATCGGGGCATTTACGCACAACTTCACCGGTGGCAATGCGGCCAATGATGACTAGCATTTGGTCCGGGGTCTCACCGATTTATATTTTGCTGCTACCGTTTTCATGGCTATATGGCTTGATTACGGCCTTGATTAGGTTTAGTTATCGCTGTGGCTGGATCAAAGTGCATCGCTTTAGGCTGCCGATTGTCGTGATAGGTAATCTGAGTGTTGGAGGTAACGGCAAAACACCTCTGGTAGTATGGTTAGTAAGCAAGCTTCAACAGCGCGGCTGGCGGGTAGGAGTGGTATCACGCGGTTACGGTGGACGGGCAGATCATTACCCGCTGGTACTGAACGACGCGACAGACAGCAAGCAGTGTGGCGATGAGCCGCTACTGATTCGTCAGCGAACAGGAGCTCCGGTTGCAGTAGCTCCGCGGCGTGCTGATGCGGTGGCGGCGTTGTTGCACGCACAGCCATTGGATGTAGTGGTGACCGATGATGGTCTGCAACATTATGCGTTAGGGCGAAATATTGAGTGGGTGGTCATCAACGGAGAACGACGTTTCGGTAATGGTTGGTGGTTACCTGCTGGCCCCATGCGCGAACGGGCCGACCGTCTGCGGTCGGTACAGTGTATTATTGTCAACGGCGGTAAAACGTACAGCGGCGAGGTGCCGATGCAACTTAATGCTAGCGCGGTAGTTAACGTTCTTAGCGGAAAACAACAAGCATTGACTAGTTTGACATCAATAGTAGCAATTGCTGGCATTGCACATCCGCAGAGTTTTTTTGCCACAGTACGCGCAGGTGGCGTACACCCGATACTTGAGATATCTTTCGCCGATCATCAGGTCTACCAGCAGCATATGCTTGAAGTGCTGGCCACGCCGAATGAACAATTGCTTATGACAGAAAAGGATGCTGTCAAATGTCGTGCATTCGCACGCGCTAACTGGTGGTATTTACCGGTTGATGTGCAGCTACCAGCCAGCGCCGAGCCGGTATTATTAGCCCCAATTGAACAGGCAATAATGGGCTATAGACAGACCAATGGTGCCGGGGCCTAGCCGAAATATACCTGGTGTACCTACTACTTAACCTAATGGAGGTATGATGGATCGCCATCTATTAAAAATAGTTGTTTGTCCGGTATGCAATGGTAAGCTTCTTTATAAGAAAGAACGGCAAGAGTTAATCTGTAAATTAGATGCTCTGGCTTATCCATTGCGGGACGGTGTTCCTGTGCTATTGGAGAGTGAAGCACGCGCTATTACGCTGAATGAGATCACTTTATGAATATTTATGAATAGTTTTATCATTATTATACCTGCCCGCTTCGCCTCCAGCCGTCTGCCTGGCAAGCCACTGGCTGATATTAACGGTAAACCCATGGTAGTGCGCGTGATGGAGCAAGCGCAAGCTTCAGGAGCCAATAGAGTCATCGTTGCCACCGATCATCCCGATGTTGTCGATGCGGTAGAGCTTGCAGGTGGCGAAGTATGTCTGACTAGCCCTAATCACCAGTCGGGCACCGAGCGACTGGTGGAAGTAATTAATTGCTACGGTTTTAGTGATAGCCAAATAGTAGTAAACGTACAGGGCGACGAGCCACTTATTCCTCCGCAAATTATCCGGCAGGTAGCAGATAATCTGGCGGTTACTGACGCTAGTATGGCAACGCTGGCCATTCCACTTACCAGCGCACAAGATGCTTTTAATCCTAATATAGTAAAGGTGGTGATCGATAGCCACGGGTATGCGCTGTATTTTTCTCGTGCTTCGATTCCTTGGAATCGAGATAATTTCATGCACAGCCCCAAACAGGTTGTACCCCTATTACGTCATATCGGTATTTATGCATATCGTGCTAATTTTATACAACGTTATGTAAATTGGGCTCCTAGCCCGCTGGAGAAAATAGAAATTCTTGAGCAATTACGCGTCCTGTGGTACGGCGAAAAAATTCATGTAGCCCAAGCCCATACGGACTCAGGTATGGGAGTAGATATGCCAGAAGAACTGGCTCGGGTGCGTATCTTGCAACAAAACCAAAAAGATATATCAAATTTAACTTTAATCAGGTAGTTATTTTTTAGTTAAGGGTTAGCTTTCTAGCTAATAGAAAAAATTAACTTATTTTTCTACTCCCATCTAAAAATTAGCGTTGCGTGGACTTCTTGGGAATGGTATGACATCACGAATATTTTGTATTCCTGTAATATAAGCTATTAGTCTTTCGAAACCTAATCCAAAACCAGAGTGTGGCACTGTTCCATATCGGCGTAAGTCTCTGTACCACCAGTAATCTTCTTTATTTAGACCCATTTCTGTTAAATGGCTATCTAGCTGCAACAAACGCTCTTCTCTCTGAGAGCCACCGATAATTTCCCCAATACCAGGGACCAGTAAATCCATGGCAGCTACCGTTTTTCCATCGTCGTTCATACGCATGTAAAATGCTTTTATTTCTTTAGGGTAATTTTTAATAATTACTGGAGCTTTGAAATATTTTTCAGCTAAATAACGCTCATGTTCAGAGGAAAAATCTAGACCCCAGTTTATCGGATGCTTGAACAAATGACCACATTTTTGCAAAATACTAACTGCTTCAGTGTAGTCTACCTGAAAAAAATCTGCACTGATAAAGTTTTTAAGACGATTTATCGCCTCTTTATCGACGTGCTCTGCAAAAAATTGCATATCATCGGCTCGTTCATTCAATACTGCCTGAATGATATATTTGAGTAATATTTCCGCAAGATTAACTATATCTTCTAAAGAAGCGAATGCTACTTCTGGCTCTACCATCCAAAACTCGGCAAGATGGCGCGTGGTGTTTGAGTTTTCCGCCCGAAAAGTCGGGCCGAACGTATAAACTTTTGATAAAGCACAGGCATAGCTTTCACCATTTAACTGACCAGATACTGTCAAAAAAGCCTCTTTGCCAAAGAAATCTTCAGCAAAATTAACTTTACCATCAGTAGGCGTGCGCGGTAGATTCTCAAAATCTAGTGTAGATACTCGAAACATTTTGCCGGCTCCTTCAGTATCTGAGGCGGTAATCAGCGGCGTTGAGATCCACAAGAATCCTTGTTCATTCATAAAACGATGAATGGCTTGCGCCAGGGTATGACGCACGCGTGCTACAGCGCCGATTAATTTAGTGCGCGGGCGTAAATGTGCGAATTCGCGTAAATACTCGACATTATGGTGTTTAGCAGCCATAGGATAGGTATCTGGATCATCAACCCAGCCCAGCACCTTTAAAATTTGTACCTGTATTTCATAATATTGACCTCCACCTAACGATTTTACAATGCGGCCAGTTACCTCAACGGAGCATCCGGTGGTTAGACGTAAGATATCATTTTGATAATTATGTAATGTATTATTAATAATAGCCTGTACAGGATCAAAACAGGAACCGTCATAGACAGTAAGAAAAGAAATGCCAGCTTTAGAATCTCGACGGGTACGCACCCAACCCTGTACAGTAACTTCACTATCAGCCGGAACGCGCCCATGTAGTACATCAATTATAGGCACTTCTCTCATAAATAAATCCTAATATTTGGTTAATAGTAACAGGCTTATTATCTGCTCATAGACCCTATTATTTTTATAATAATAGCGGCAAAATCACAAGGTTAATCCCTTATATTTCCAGCATAAACTAATTTTTTAACAAAAAATGAGAAAAGCTAATACGCCGCAACTGAATTGACGACAATATCACAGGCTAACTACGAATACCAATAATAAATATTAATTGAATACGTTAATAGAAATAGAACTAAATTAGTACCACTATGGTCTAGCTTAGAATTAGTTCTATGGATAAGCCTTTTATATATTTTTAAAACGTTTAATTTTAGTTAATTAAAATGGTTAGACAATAGTAACCTGCTACTCATAAAAATAGCTTGATACTGTCATGATTATTAGTTGCTAATGGTTATTTTATTACTAATAATTAATATTATCCCAGTTTTAATAGAAGGAGATTACATGTTGTACTCACTTATTAAGACAGTACTATTTCAGCTAGAACCAGAACTAGCCCAAAAACTAACCTTGCAACAGTTGAAACACATTTCTGGTACTCCACTAGAATGGCTGATACGCCAATCTTTACCAACAAAATCTGTCAACTGCATGGGCATAAATTTTAAAAATCCGCTTGGGCTGGCCGCAGGATTAGATAAAGACGGTGACTGCATCGATGTACTAGGTGCTATGGGTTTTGGCTTTATCGAAGTGGGGACAGTAACCCCACGCGCACAACCAGGTAATGACAAACCGCGTCTATTTCATTTAGTAAAAGCTAGTGGTCTTATAAACCGTATGGGTTTTAATAATCGTGGAGTTGATAATTTAGTAAAAAATATTAAAAAAGCTAATTTTGGCGGTGTCCTGGGTATTAATATCGGTATAAATAAAGATACGGCGGTGGAGCAGAGGAAAGAGGATTATTTGATATGTATGGAAAAGGTTTATGCCTATGCGGGTTATATCGCCATAAATATATCATCACCTAATACTCCTGGGCTACGCACTCTCCAATTTGGAGAAGCGCTGGATGATCTATTACAATCGATAAAAAATAAACAACGGGCATTGCAGGTCTGTCACCAAAAATACGTGCCTGTTGCTATAAAAATAGCACCTGATATGAACGAAGCAGAATTAATACAAGTTGCCGATAGCTTAGTTCGTTATAATATTGACGGCGTCATCGCAACTAACACAACTATAGGGCGCGAGCTAGTCCATGGTTTGGATCACTGTAGCCAAAGTGGCGGATTGAGCGGACGTCCATTACAATTACGCAGTACAAATTTAATCCAGCGATTATTTAGTGAGTTACAAGATAAGTTACCCATTATCGGGGTGGGAGGTATCGATTCACTTATTGCAGCTAGAGAAAAAATGGCGGCAGGCGCTGCGCTTATTCAAATTTATTCGGGTTTTATTTTTCATGGACCGCGTTTAATAAAAGATATTATCAGTGATATTTAAACCAAATTATATAAAACACTAGCTAATACTAGCTAAATAACCACATCAAAAATAGCGAATTAATAGTAGCAAAAGTGATATTTTTGTAGTTTTTTATCTAGCTGTTATGCTGATTATTGAACTGTTGTTCGTTCCCGTATACTGTTAATACTAACAGTAGTTCTTGCGATAATGACGCAAAGCGATTTTAGTCTGTACCGCCAACGGTTATTTTGTCAAGTTTCAACGTCGGCTGGCCAACGCCAACTGGAAGATTTTGACCTTCCTTGCCACAAATGCCTATCCCTTTATCTAGCGCTAAATCATTACCGACCATAGAAATCTGCTGCATAGCTTCAATTCCTGATCCAATGAGCGTGACCCCCTTAACCGGAGTAGTGATGCGTCCATTTTCAATTAAATAAGCCTCAGAGGTAGAAAACACAAATTTACCTGACGTGATGTCTACCTGCCCACCACCAAAATTCGGCGCATAGATACCCCGCGCTACGCTAGCAATAATTTCTTCCGGAGTTGACTGCCCTGCCAGCATATAAGTATTGGTCATACGGGGCATTGGAAGATGTGCATAAGATTCTCTCCGGCCGTTGCCAGTAGGCGCCATCCCCATCAGACGAGCGCTAAGCTTATCTTGCATATAACCACGCAACTGGCCGTTTTCAATAAGCACGTTAAACTGACCAGGCACGCCTTCGTCGTCGATAGCTAACGAGCCGCGCAAGCCAGCCAGCGTACTGTCATCAACAACGGTACATAGCTTAGAAGCTACCAAATTACCTATTTTGCCGCTGAATACTGAGCTACCACGGCGATTGAAATCACCTTCTAGTCCATGGCCCACTGCTTCATGCAGCAGCACCCCTGGCCAGCCAGCACCTAGCACTACCGGCATATGGCCTGCAGGCGCCGCGATAGCGTAAAGGTTCACTAGCGCCATGCGCACCGCTTCCCTTGCCCAGCTATCGGCACGCACCTCTCCGTCAACAATCTGTAGAAAAAAATCATAGCCAAAACGGCCACCTCCTCCGCTGGAGGCACGCTCCCGTTTACCTTCTTGCTCTACCTGCACGCTAATAGACAAACGCACCAGCGGACGCACGTCCGCCGCCAGTGTACCGTCGGTGGCTGCTACTAAAATCTGTTCGTAGACCCCTGAAAGGCTAGCCGTAACCTCTTGCACCCGCGCATCGGCGGCGCGCGCAACTTTATCTACTCGATGTAGCAGCGCTATTTTTTCTTCGCGCGGCAGGCTGGTAAGGGGATCTAATGAGGGATATATGGAGCGGAAGGCTATCGGGCTAAAGTTTTTTATCTGGATCTCTCCAGCTTCGTTCACTATGCTGCGCGCGGTCATGGCACTTTGAGTAAGTGTATCTAGCGTTATCTGATCGGCATAGGCAAAACCGGTTTTTTCTCCGCTTATGGCTCTCACACCTATGCCCTGATCAATATTATATAAGCCATCCTTGATAAGAGAATGTTCAAGGATCCACATCTCATGATAACTTGACTGAAAATAAAAATCGGCATAGTCAAGACGTCGTCTGCTCATCTTTTCAAGCAGATCATAAAGATGATCATGCTGTAGATGATTAGTTGAAAGTAAATGTTCACTGACAAGTGTCAGGTTCATAGTTTTCACCTTTAAAGAAAAAATAGAATTTTTATTTATTAAAAGCCCAATTGCCCAATCGACGTCAAAGAACTAGTGTTCTTTAGCACAGTTTTTAACTGGAAGCGTTTGATGCATGATATCTGTAATTTTAGGCACATCTAAATTACCTGAAATATGGTAACGAATAAGCGATAATTTATTCCAAAGGGGCTGCAGCACTTTGCTAGCAGCAAACACTGCTGCTCCTAGCAGCGGATTAATTATTATAGCCGTAGCTACACCGACGGTGGCCAAAATTTCTGGTACGATCACTGCTTCAATATTGATTTGCTGGCGGTTGAGATCTATATCTCCGGATATGGCAACATTAGCCTCTAGCCCATCAAGCCAAAGATCGTTAGTATGTAACGTACCGTCTTTTAACCAGGAGGTACCTTTGATGAAATCAAAGTAAAAACCTTTTCCTAAATAATCACTGAAATTAAATTTCAATTTGCGCAGCAGCGTATTAAAGCTGACTAAACGCATAATACGTCCGGCACTACCGCTACTGATATTTTCTATTTTACCTTTACCTAGTTGAGTATGCAGTACTCCATTAAGGCTGGAAATATCTAGCGGCCAAGGCGTAGCAAGCCAATGCAAATCATAATCTAGGTTAAAGGGCGCGTCGCGCAGCGGAGTCACTAAACCGAGATAATCGGCAGCGTCACCAATATCATTGCCGCTTATAGTGCCTTTTAATGACGTTTGGTTTTTACTGCGGGTGTGCCGCCAACTAACCTCTGTGGTCAAGTATATTTTTCCGGTATCGACGAAACTAGTTAAAAGTAACTGATCCTGCTTTGAAGTAATTGTCGCGCTTACCCGCCCAATATTTATCCCCCTCAGCCAACATTGTTGACAGGTAAAAAGCATCGTTGGCCAAGTATCTAAGGTATCGCTTGTACTGTATAACTCGCCGCTAGGGTAAACAACGGAGCTGTCAATATTGATGACCGGATTATAGTAGAGATATGCTAATTCAGCACGCCAGGGAGCGTGGTTCAATATAGTCAATGTTCCGTTAATTTCCTGTCCATGTGCAGTTACTTTACTGCCGCTGGCCAGCTTGTTACTGGTTAATACAAGCTGATGCCAAATCTGTCTGCCCAGAGTCAGAGCAGGTGTGCTTAGCTTCAGCGTATCGGGAAATTGCAGCCACACAGCCGTCTGCGTCTCCCCCGTTAACGCCGGGGGCTTCAGCAGCAGAGGTAGCCATTTTTCACCGTTGATCGCTGGTAATGATAACGTTAGACTCTTATCCTTCGGCAGGGGAGGTATTCCCTCCCCGCCGTACTCCCAGTTACCGCGTATCATAGTAATTTGGTTTGTCAATAATAACCACTGACTGTTAAAACTGTTAATGCCACCGCAATGTCCACTCATCAATAAGGCGTGCATGTCTCCCTGTACGTTTACCTCTAGCGTTAGCGGTTTGCCACTGACCTTATACAACGGAGCAGGCAAGTAACTGCTGACATTTGTTAAATTGCTTTTAAAAGCAATCTTATAGCGCATTTCTCCTTTTATTGGCATAGTGATGGCAATATCACTATGCCAATCAGCGTGACCACTGATCATTTTTACCATGTGATGGGGCAAGTTAGGCAATGCGTTGAGCGACCAATTGCCTTTAATACCGACGTTAACGTCGAAGCTAGTCGATTTTTCCAGCGTAGTAAAATTTATTAATATAGGTTGGCCAAACCATTTACCGTATATAGCATCACTGTCCAAGTTACCGTTATTATAGCATAACTTGCCGTTAAGCCGTTCTAGTGTGGTGCTCATAGATTTAATGTATAAAGAGTTATCAGTAAGTACTATATTGCCGGAAGCGGTAATCGACTGGCCATTAAGCGGAATATCAAGATGCAAATCGCCCATCACTGCCCCGCTAAGCTGGAGTTCATCCAACGTTTGCCCCAAGGAGACCTTAAGTGGCGTTTGCATAAAATAGTCTTTTATAGCGCTACCAGCGCCGCTGATATTAGCTTTAATTAATAGCTGTTGTTTAGAATAGTCGGGAATACTTGCAGTGATATTTTTGCCGATATTTTTACCAAGCTTGGTCTGTGGCGTATACATAAATAATCCGTTGTTAACAAAATTTAAATCAATATCTAGCTGTTTTAGCGCAGGCCAACCTGATTCAAAGAGATACTCTGCTTGACGTAGCGGTGCCCATATCTCGAATTTACCGTCGTTATGCTTAAATGGAAAACGGCTGGGATTTCCGGCAAATAATAGGGTAGCGTTATCTACATGCCCTCCTTTAATAGCGCCAGCTAGATAGTCTACCAAATGGGTTCCCATCAAAGGTTCGGGGTAATAACGCCAGGCTTCGGTGGCGTCAGTTAAATGCAGACCAGCAATGATGTCGAGCCAGGTCTCTCCTTTTACTGGTTTATGGAAATAAACATTTCCTTTAACCAAAAAGGATTGCGCCCGCGCATAGATATTACGTCCCCACAAGAACAGACCATCTCGCGGATTATGCCGCCAGTCAATAGTAGCGCAGGCGTGGGATAGCGCTATAGGCGCGCGAAACATGCCCTGATAGGGTAAATTGCTATTTTTCAGTGCTAAAGTTAGCCGCCCCGCTGCTAATGAACCTGAGACCGAGCCGGAAACATGGTCAGCCCCAGGCAGAAACTGCCATGGGAGCCAACTAAGATCTTGCCACTGCGCTTGAAAGCGTGTATAGCTAGCGTTGTTTAGGGGGATATCTAACGCTAGCGAAGTCAGTTCACCGCGCGGTTGCAGATCATGCCAACTGGCGCTAAATTTAGGAGTTACTGCTGAAATAATCGATAATATCGGGGTTAATCTCTCAAAATTGAGCGCCCCAAATCGCAGGCAGATCTCACCTGTATGATCAGGAAAAAAAAGATGGTATTTCGCTGGTAACCAGAATACAGAGAGCGTCGTTGGTGCCCAGGATTTTCCATCAATGGCGATGTTTAACGCTGGCATATCCAATTGCCAGGCGTCCTGCTGTTGATGTTTTTTATTTATTTTTATCGACAGCCGATCGATATCTAGGCGATGAGACTGCTCGCTATTTGTCCAAAGTGCTACTCCCCGGTTGAGTATTGCATCGACTCCAGTAATTTTGCCTTGATCGAGATCAATCCAGGCTGACAAATTTAACTCGGTACTTTGCAGCCTGTGGGTATTACTTTGAAAAAGTAGGTCAAGCCAGGGTGTTAAATCAACATTCCAGGTCTGAAAGTAAAATTTTCCCTTATTAAGTAACCCCTGTTCATCGTGCAGATCCATACGCGCGTCGATCATACCTTGCTGTGATTCAGTGCTTGACAAGGCTATTTTAACTTCCGCACGGTGGCGATTGGAGGTATTTAACCAGGTTAACTGTGGCACAGATAGACGAGTTCGTTCCCCCGAAGATTTCAAAAAAGTAAGCTGGCTATTATATAAGATAATTTGGTCAAATTGACGAAGAAAAAAATTAAAAATTCTGTTATAACTAATGGTGATACTATGGTGATCACTGCCCATAAACTTGGTATTAAGATCAAGTTGCAAACTATAAAAAGTTACGTCGCGAAACTGCCAGCGCCAATGAAGCAAAGACTGCCAAACATCCAACGCCAATGTTACGTGTTGCACTTGCAGTTGACCGTCAGGGGTAGTGGCGTCAATCCCGTCGATATTAAATGTAGGTCCAAAAGATTGCCAACTGCCGTGTAACTGCTGCAGCCAGATTTTGGCATCAAAAGCTCGATTCAATACAGAGACAATTTGCGGGCGAAACCGATCTAGGTGTGGCAAAGCTAGCCTTAAACCACTAACTGTTAAAGCCACCAGGACGATTAGGTTGGCGACAATCGCCATCATTATCCCCGGTAGTCTTTTCACGCCTTTCTCCTTAGCCTATATGATCATAACATGATCATCACATAAAATTGCTCCCGAATGTAGAGTTTGTGATTTAATCTGGACTTTTACTTGTGTGCCAAATATATCTGTAACGTATCTTCAAACGCTGCCGGTGCATTAACATCATTATATAAATGATGCATGCGCATAATTGAACCTACAATTCTATTGTACACTGTGTGGTTGCAGCATTAAATTATAAAAACTAACCCTCACCACCTACCTATATACTCTACCTCGGACGTTGTCCGGCTACTTTTTAGTACCTGCCAGCGCAAAATTTATTAATTCCCCTAGTTCCTACTTAGGACCAAATTAAGTAATTTGAGTTTTATTGTACGCCAAACTGGTAGCAGATTTTACGCATCAGTAGAAATAGCCATGGCCATAGCAAGCCATCTATCATGCTGCTCCAAAAGATTTCAGGACGAAAAAAAAGATTAATAACTAAAAAACCAACACTAAATACTATTAGCTGAGTAGTTAATGATAGCAGTATCACAATCAATGCCTGTAGATAAATATTCATGTGCTGAAATAACTGAAATTTTACTACTAGATAGGCCAAAATGCTTAGCGCAAGCGCTCTTATGCCAAGGATAGAACCTAGAATAAGGTCTATAACTAAACCTATAATAAAACCGGTTCCTACATTGATCCGGTGTGGCAGCGCATTTACCCAATAAATTAGAAGTAGGTTAATCCACGAAGGCCGCAAAAAATAAAGTTGCGGTGGCCAGGGCATTGTTTGAAAAATAATGGCAATAAAAAATGAGAGCCATATTATCTGGACACCGTAACAGTGATGGTGATAACGATTCATTGCGGTACTCCTGCGCTGCTAAATCTAAATAACGGCTATACTAGAGTAGTAGCGGTATGATGTTATTTGTACTAGTGGCTGAACTATATAATTTGCCTCCACTGGTACGTCCGCTCTGTCAGCTGTTACTTATTCCTAGCTGGATGTTGATGCTAGGAGACGGGGTTAATTATCCTCTAGTATCCGAGTAAGATAAAACCTGCGGCATCTGCATTAACCGCTCGTTTGCTACACGATAAACTGCCTCAGGGGGTAGAGGTACCTCGCCTGTTGTAGTACTCCTCCATACCAAAAGTAAATAGCGTAGACGTTGCAAATCGGCGGTTGGCCGCGCCTGAATAACTGTATATGCACGCTGGGTATCAATTTTAACCGACGATACCATCGCCACTGGATACCCTTCAGGAAAACGTCCATCTAAGCCGGAAGTTACTAGCATGTCGCCTACGTTGATATCAGTATGGTCCGGCAAGGGCTCCAGTTTCAGTTTTTTGTTGCAGCCGTTACCTGTCACAATCACTCGTATATTATTACGCATAACCTGAATCGGCATCGCATGAGCTGCATCACAAATTAGTAAAACCCTACTAGTAAGCTTACTAGTAGCGATCACCTGACCTACCACGCCTTTATCGCTTATAACTGGCTGACCGACATATACGCCATTATTTAGTCCCTTGTCGATCACTACCTGATCACTGTAAGAATCGGTGCTGGTAGAAATAACCTGGGTAACCATTTTTGGTTCATTATGATGCAGCGGCGATCCTAGCAACTCACGTAATAGGGAGTTTTCCTGCTGATACTGCTTTAACAGCAATTGTGCGCTATTTTTCAACAGTAATTCCTGACGTAACGCACGGTTTTCCAGCACTAACTGAGTGCGTATCGCTAGCGTCTGCGATACATTATCTAGCATCTGACGCGTGCTGTTGGCCAGAAAATATAATGGACTGATTGCAGTGTCCATATAAGTGCGAATTTTAACGAACGTCCTTAACTGGCTATCGGCGATAATTATAATAATCGCAACCATTACCGCCAAAAAAAGTCGAAGTTGCAAAAAATGATTTCTGCTAAAAATGGGCCTCATAAACTATGTGTTTAACTCAATAAAAAAAGAGAATATCTCTGGGTAGCAGTAGGTCTTTATTCTTCGCTGAATAAATCACCACCGTGCATATCGATCATCTCTAGTGCCTTACCGCCTCCGCGGGCTACGCAAGTTAGTGGGTCTTCTGCCGCTACTACGGGGATACCTGTTTCTTCCATCAACAGGCGGTCGAGATTAAGCAACAGAGCGCCGCCCCCGGTAAGGACCATACCGCGCTCGGAAATATCGGAAGCTAATTCCGGAGGACATTGTTCCAATGCCACCATTACTGCGCTGACAATACCAGTTAATGGCTCCTGCAGTGCCTCTAGAATTTCGTTTGAATTTAAAGTAAAACCCCGCGGAACACCTTCGGCCAGATTCCTACCGCGCACTTCTATTTCACGTACCGCGTCATCTGGATAGGCGGAACCAATACAGTGTTTGATTCGTTCCGCAGTTGCCTCGCCAATCAGCGAGCCGTAATTACGCCGTACATAGTTAATAATAGCTTCATCAAAGCGATCGCCACCAATGCGTACAGATGAAGAGTACACCACGCCATTAAGGGAGATAACTGCTACTTCAGTGGTGCCACCACCGATATCAACTACCATCGAGCCTGTGGCCTCAGAAACCGGTAGACCAGCACCGATTGCTGCCGCCATTGGTTCTTCAATCAAAAATACCTCGCGCGCTCCTGCTCCCTGTGCGGATTCACGAATAGCGCGGCGCTCTACCTGCGTGGCTCCCACCGGGACGCACACCAGCACACGTGGGCTGGGACGCATAAAACTATTGCTGTGAACTTGTTTAATGAAGTGTTGTAGCATTTTCTCAGTAACGAAGAAATCGGCGATGACGCCATCCTTCATCGGCCGTATAGCTGCGATGTTGCCAGGCGTACGCCCTAGCATCTGCTTGGCTTCATGGCCAACGGCTGCAACACGTTTCGTATAACCAGCGCGGCCCTGACGAATAGCAACGACAGACGGTTCGTTTAGTACAATACCCTGTTCTTTTACATATATAAGGGTATTGGCAGTACCCAGATCAATGGATAAGTCATTGGAAAATATGCCACGAATTTTTTTAAACATAAATTAATAATTATAGTTAGGACAAAATAAATTTTATTTACTTTACCCATCGAGAGAAGTAACTACAAGACTTAACGTCATCTAGATGAAAATAAATCCTGGTTAATATTTTAACTGATAAACAAAGTATCTTACTTATTTTTTTAATAAAAAAGTACAAATTAAAATTTGTATTTAGCAATTATATTATTTTTTTTTAATTTAAAATATCTAATTATTATTGGATATGGTAGTCTATTTACAATAGTTAACTCAAAAATTACTAAATAGTTTACTTGGTAAATCTACTTTATTATAAAATATTGTATACTAAATAATTATATTATATATAGTAATCTGACCATCAGAGGTAATAATAAGGTTAAATTATAATAGTTACTAATTTTATAACTGCACCATCTTTAATTACTAGATGTTTTCATGGTTCTTCTTAAGAAGAATCTGCCTATTTTTAAAAAAAATCTGCCTATAGCAGATTTTTAAAATTTAGTTAAATTAAATAACGTTTAAAGATTCTTTATACTAGAAGATAAACAGGCTTACTAAGCAGTAGTTTATTAATAGCTATCTTGATTCCTATTTTTTTGAAGGAGACTACTTGCTTTAGTATTATTTAGTGTTTATTACAATTCTTGTAGTTATATTGATTAACTCAGCTAGCATAGAAGTAAATAATAGTGTATAGAAAAATATCTATATTAATATTATTAGGTATACAATACTAATATCTATTGTAGATAAGCTAATTTTTATACTAATAGTATTAGTATCTTAGAAGTAAGATTGTAACTAACTAATCTAATTAGATTAACTTAATATATTAATCTTTAATATTTTTTAGATTTTAAAAATAAATATTTTATTTTAATAAACTAATTTAACTTTTAGGTAAAATTCTAGAGTAAATATTCTATAATATTTGTATATTTTACTGTTATTGTGGACCAATATTTGTCTAAATAATAATCTCTAATATTGTACTTACTACATAGCGGTCAAATATTTTTACTGGTCATTTACTAAGAAAAATAATGATGATGCACTACATATACATCGTAGTCTAACTACGTTCAAAAAAAAACTAGTAATTTTACTATTAATAGGCACAATGTAATTATAATACCTCATCTATTATCATAACTGATCTATGTGGCAAATTAATACTGAATTTTTAGTAAAATATGATAAATTGTTTACTGTTTGTTATTTTTTACGGGATAACGTAAGTTTTTAGGGAGATCACCATATAATGGCAGACAAATTCCATATTTTACTACTTAATGGACCTAATCTAAATCTGCTAGGTACACGAGAACCAGATAAATATGGTCATACTACGCTTGCAGAAATCATCACGTCTATGAGCGCGCATACTGACCAATTAGGAGCAAAACTCAGCTATTTTCAATCTAATGCAGAATATGCGCTGATAGATCGTATTCATCAATCGCAGGGAAATACAGATTTTATCCTCATCAATCCGGCAGCATTTACACATACCAGCGTTGCTCTTCGCGATGCGCTGTTAGCGGTAAACATCCCGTTTATTGAGATTCATCTCTCTAATGTGCATGCACGGGAATTTTTCCGCCATCAATCTTATCTATCTGATATAGCTGTTGGCGTGATATGCGGCCTCGGTACAGATGGATATCACTTTGCTTTACAGACGGCAGTTAAACGCCTGTCAAAATTTAATTAATTAGAGTAATTAGAGTATGGAACACCACTCATGGATATTAGTAAAATCAAAAAACTGATTGAATTGGTTAAGGAATCTAGCATTTCTGAACTGGAAATTTCTGAAGGTAAAGAATCGGTTCGTATCAGTTATACTACGGCGCAGTTGGCCAATCAGGCTTATATTCCTACGGTGCAACAGCAATCGTTGTCCCCTGAAGCCACACCGGTTGCAGCAGAAGCTAACGCCGGGCTCGCAACCATGAGCGGTCATCTTGTGCGCTCGCCGATGGTTGGTACCTTTTACCGCACTCCAAGCCCGGATGCGATCCCCTTCATCGAAGTAGGGAAACAAGTAAATATTGGCGATACCCTTTGTATTGTTGAAGCCATGAAAATGATGAACCAGATTGAATCTGATAAAGCGGGCGTAGTGAAAGCTATCTTACTGGATAACGGTCAACCGGTTGAGTTTGACGAGCCACTGGTCGTAATCGAATAAAGAGAAGCCAAATGCTAGATAAAATTGTCATCGCTAACCGCGGTGAAATTGCACTGCGTATTCTGCGCGCATGCAAAGAATTAGGTATCAAAACCGTGGCGGTATACTCTACAGCCGACCGAGATCTGAAACATGTGCTGCTGGCCGATGAAACTATATGCATCGGTCCATCGCCCTCGATAAAAAGCTATCTTAATATTCCTGCCATCATCTCAGCTGCGGAAATGACCGGCTCGATGGCTATTCACCCCGGCTACGGTTTTTTGTCTGAAAACGCTGATTTTGCTGAGCAAGTTGAATGTTCAGGCTTTATATTTATCGGCCCACGAGCAGAAACTATTAGACTAATGGGTGATAAAGTATCTGCTATTAATGTAATGAAAACAGTCTGCGTGCCTTGTGTACCTGGCTCAGACGGTCCATTAGATGAAAATATAGAGAAAAATCGTGCCATCGCTAACCATATCGGCTATCCGGTTCTTATAAAAGCTTCTGGCGGCGGTGGCGGGCGTGGTATGCGCGTAGTGCGCAGCGATAAAGATCTCCAAGCCGCTATCCTAATGACACGCGCCGAAGCAAAAGCTGCATTCAATAATGATATGGTCTATATGGAAAAGTATTTGGAGAATCCACGCCATATTGAGATCCAGGTGTTGGCCGACGGTAAAGGTAATGCTATTTATCTAGCTGAGCGTGACTGCTCGATGCAGCGCCGCCACCAAAAGGTAATTGAAGAAGCACCTGCGCCGGGTATTACAGAATCGGTACGCTGCTTTATCGGCGAACGCTGTGTTAACGCCTGCATGAAGATAGGCTACCGCAGTGCTGGCACATTTGAATTTCTATATGAAGACGGAAAATTTTTCTTCATAGAAATGAACACACGGATCCAAGTAGAACATCCAGTAACTGAGATGATAACAGGTGTAGATCTGATCAAAGAGCAGTTACGCATTGCTGCTGGCCAACCTTTATCGCTTAAACAAGCGGATATTAAAGTAGCAGGTCATGCAGTAGAATGCCGTATAAATGCTGAGGATCTAACAAATTTTCTGCCAAGTCCCGGTAAAATAACCCGTTTTCATGCACCAGGTGGCTTAGGAGTACGTTGGGAGTCTCATATTTATGCCGGTTACTCCGTACCACCATATTATGATTCCATGATAGGTAAACTTATTTGTTTTGGCGAAAATAGAGAAGTATCTATCGTTCGTATGAAAAACGCGTTAGCGGAGCTAATTATTGATGGTATTAAAACTAATATCAATTTGCAGCTAGAAATAATGAACGACGAGCATTTTCAGCATAGTGAAACAAACATTCATTATTTAGAGAATAAACTTGGGTTACAAGAAACTTAAACACTAAAAGAAAGATTAAAGTTGATTTTGTTGCAGTATTATTTAGTTTTTTCTCAGCAGAGATTAAAAGTTGTATCCTAGTACAACTACTAAAGGTAAGTAAATTAATATGTTGTTACTTGTAAACTTAGTAGCTGAGTAAATCAGTACAAATACAGTGCAAGCTAAAATATATTAGTTTAAACTAAATTAGTTTTTGCTAATTTAGATAGCTAAACGCTAAACTAGCCAATGGTTAATTAAATTAGTTCGTTGTTTAGTAAATAGGCTGCTTCCAAAGCGAAAAACAAGCCCGTTAAATTAAAACTTAATTATTTTCTATCTCTGATAGTAGATCTCTGATGAGATCTACTGCCTCTTTCTCGATTTGCTGTCGATGATCAATGCCAAGGAAGCTTTCACAATAAATCTTATAGAATTCTTCTGTGCCGGAAGGGCGGGCTACGAACCAGCCATTTTGCGTAATTACCTTCAGACCACCAATAGCAGCGTTATTCCCTGGCGCAATGTTCAGACGGGCGGTAATCGCGTCCTGCGCTAATGTGCGGGCCCTGAACTGCGCAGGAAACAGCTTAGACAAAATCATCTTCTGTGCATTTGTGGCAGGCTCCTGAATAAGGTTATAGCTCGGAGCTCCAAAGCGCTGTGCCAGTTTATCGTAGTGCTGCTGAGGATTGTTACCGGTTACGGCAGTAATCTCTGCTGCCAGTAGGCACATGATGATGCCGTCTTTGTCTGTGGACCAGGGCTGGCGGTCAAAACACAAAAAAGAAGCCCCGGCGCTCTCCTCGCCACCGAAACCTAAACTGCCCTCAAACAGCCCATCCCCAAACCATTTGAAACCAACTGGGACTTCTACTAGCTTGCGAGCAAGACTATTGACCACTCGGTCTATTATTACGCTGGACACTAGTGTTTTGCCTACTCCAACCTTATGCCCCCATTGGGGACGATGCTGAAACAGATAGTTTATGGCGGTTGCTAAATAATGATTCGGGTTCATTAAACCGGCCGGCGTAACTATACCATGCCGATCATGGTCGGGATCGTTGGCAAAAGCTATCGCGAATTTATCGCGCAGAGTTAATAGCCCCGCCATCGCTGATTCTGATGAACAATCCATACGGATAATACCATCATGATCAAGATGCATGAATCGAAAGGTTTGATCAACCTGGTCATTGACCAGGGTTAAATCAAGTCTGTAGTACTCGGCTATGCGTTGCCAATAGTCTATACCGGCACCACCCAACGGAGCAACGCCCAGTTTTAGCCTAGCTTGTTTAATCCGCTGCATGTTTATCACGCTGATCAGCCCTTCTACATAGGGTTGCACTAGATCGCGGGCATGAATATAGCCACTTTGCCAGGCTTGACTTAGTGTCAATCGTTTAACACCACGTAGATTATCTATTAGCAGTGCATTAGCGCGTTTTTCTATAACTAGTATCATGTTACTATCAGCTGGCCCGCCGTTAGGCGAGTTATACTTGATACCGCCATCCTCTGGTGGGTTATGGGATGGCGTAAGTATGATACCATCAGCCTGTGCTCCGCCGCTATTATAGCGCAAAATAGCGTTGGAAATCGCTGGTGTAGGTGTATAGCCATTATTGGCCTGCACAATAACCTCTATGTAGTTAGCAGTTAACACTTCTAACACCGAGTTAAAAGCTGGTTCAGAAAGCGCATGAGTATCTTTGCCTACATAACATGGCCCATAAACGCCCTGTTTTACTCGAGCTTCAGCGATAGCCTGACTAATGGCCAAAATATGGGCTTCGTTAAAGCTATAGCGTCTAGAACTGCCACGGTGACCTGAGGTGCCGAACTTTACCGCCTGAGCCCTATTACCCGGTTCTGGTCGCAATGTATAATATTGCGAAGTTAATTGTGCCACATTAATTAAATCATTTTGGCAAGCGGGTTGCCCGGCGCGGGGGTGATTGGGCATCGGAGCTTCTTCTTCCTTTGATTACAGGTAAAAGATATCTGGGTAATAAATATTATATATTATATGTAGATAGCTAAATAAGTTAACTGCTACTTAAGTAAGAAAATCAGATTGATTATAATTTAATCTTTTTCTACTACAAGATTGTTTATCTTAACTTATTTGTCTAAAAAATTAGCATAACTTCAGTGCCTATAACTAGTATAGGCAGAACTATTGAGACTTCATATAATTTTTAGTTAATGAAACTACTGGCTTAGCAACAATAGTGCTCAAACTTAGCTTTGCTAAACAAATTAACTTCAAATATTATTGATATTTTATCATTTTTGATAAAACTAAGACCCTAGTACATTAATTTTATAGTAAAGAGGTTATGTATATGAATAAAATAGGTATTTTTTTTGGTAGTGATACCGGTACTACCGAAAACATTGCTAAGCTCATCCAGAAACAACTGGGGTATAGCGTTGCTGATGTGTTTGACATATCTAAAAGCACAAAAAAAGATCTTGAACAATATGACCGGCTCATACTGGGTATCCCTACCTGGTATTACGGTGAAGCTCAGTGTGATTGGGAAGATTTCTTGCCCACTTTAAGAGAAATTGATTTTAATGGCAAGTTTATAGCACTCTTCGGTTGTGGAGATCAAGAAGATTATGCAGAGTATTTCTGCAATGCATTAGGAACATTACACCATATTATTAAACAGCGTGGCGCAAAGTTAGTAGGATACTGGCCTACCGTCGGTTATTATTTTGATTGTTCTAAGGGTCTAGTAGATGACAATAATTTTTTTGGTTTAGCTATCGATGAAGACCGGCAGCCGGAACTAACCAGTGAGCGCGTTGATGGATGGATTAGGCAAGTTTGTGCAGAAATGCAGTTTGAACCACTGAGCAATCAGTAGCCAGAATGGCTACTGATTGCTCGCTAAACTACGAGATTTTTTTTGTTTGATTTTTAATATGTTATTTTTATTTTCTAAGTATCCTGCATGCGATAGCATAATTTATTGCTTACCTTTTCAAGTAGTCTTCATAGTTTTATAGGCAAAAAAGTTGACTGATGTCCTTCAACTACGCATAATGCGGCTATAGAGGCTAATTTAGCTAATTAGCGTTCAACAATTATACAGTTAAAGTAACTATTAATAGTTTTAATAAAATTTTGCGGGAGTGGCGAAATTGGTAGACGCACCAGATTTAGGTTCTGGCGCCCTAAGGTGTGCGAGTTCAAGTCTCGCCTCCCGCACCATTACAACCAATTTTTATTATTTTTTAGTAAATGGGGTATAGCCAAGCGGTAAGGCAGCGGGTTTTGATCCCGCCACTCCCAGGTTCGAATCCTGGTACCCCAGCCAATATGGCCGGCCTTTAAGCCTATAATATAAATTATGGCTACGTAGCTCAGTCGGTTAGAGCACAGCACTCATAATGCTGGGGTCACAGGTTCGATTCCCGTCGTAGCCACTATATTTTTGGGGTATAGCCAAGCGGTAAGGCACCGGATTCTGATTCCGGTATTCCCAGGTTCGAATCCTGGTACCCCAGCCACTAGCCTCCAATCTTGGAGGGTAAGCGTGTATTAATCAATATATTGCTTACTTATTACCATTCATTGTTTTTAGATCTTGGTCGATAAGAAACAGTCCACCAAAGTCTGGGTTTACAAGAGAAAATTTATCTAGAATAGATTTAAATATTTTCCCTTCTTTATACTGTTTCTCTACATACCATTGTAAAAAATAAAACGTTGAATAATCTTTTAGCATCATAGAAAAGTGGGCTAAAGAATTAATTTTTTGTGTTATTATTTTCTCTTGTTCATAAGCTAGTTTAATTAAATCTAGTAAAGATAAAAAATCAACTTGTGGGGCATCAATAGACCCTAAAACCGGCATCGTTCCTGTATCATTCAAATAATCAAACAGACGGTGCATATGATACATTTCTTCGCTTGACTGAATTTTGAAGAAATTACTAGCGCCCTCAAAGCCTTTATTATTACACCAAGCACTCATTTGTAAATAAATATTAGCAGAAACAAATTCAAGGTTTAATTGTTCATTAAGCTTATTAACCATTTCTTGGGTTAACATTAACATGCCTCCTTCTTACTTAAGTCTGCACTTAATTCTGCTCGTCTTCTAAACGACCGTGTTAGCATTTGTTATGCTAACTCTAGAGTTATATCATAAAATCATAAATATCAAAAAATTACATACAGTATAGTAATAAATATGAATTATGTTTATATAAAATATAATATATATTGTTACTATAATTAGTAGTGATGTCTTATAAAGACTAGCATTACCTTACTAGTAAGTAGTAGTGACTAGTAAGTAGTAGTGACCTATCTTTAAGACAGAGTTTATTTAGGCAAATATTAATTAATATCACTGTATTAAACACTTAGAGCAGTGTTTCAGACATATTAGCGCTATTATTTTTTTTGTAGTTTTAATTAGCTAAAATTAGAATCATAGCTATTCTTTATGAGTAAGTAATTAAATATGAGGAAATAATTTTCAAGGTGTTACTGTACAGCAGCAATGGCCTGAGCAACTTTATTAACGTTAGCGGTGTTTAACCCGGCCAGGCAAATACGGCCATTTTCGATTAAATATATGCCAAAGGTATCGCGTAATTTTTTAACCTGTTTCTGGCTGAGTCCAGTATAGCTAAACATCCCGCGCTGGCGTAAAAGATAATCAAAATTATGGTTAGGTAGTTCGTTTTGTAACGCGACGAATAAGCTTTTGCGCATGGCTAAAATTCTTAGCCGCATTGCTGTAACTTCTTCGCGCCATAAAGCGTTAATTGCAGGATCAGTCAGAACCTGCGCAACAATCTGTGCACCGAATCTAGGTGGGCTAGAATAATTACAGCGTACTGTTGACTTAAGTTGTCCTAATACGCGATCAGCTTCGTCGGCGCTATCACATACTACCGATAGCTCTCCTACTCGTTCGCTATAAAGAGAAAAAATCTTTGAGAACGATTGACTTACTAGGCAAGGTAGGGCCAAGCGTGCCATTTCACGCACCACATAAGCGTCTTCATCTAGACCAACACCGAAGCCTTGATAGGCAATATCTAGAAAAGGAATCAATTGTTTTTCTGCTATGACTGTGATAAGCTGATCCCATTCAGTCTTAGTTAAATCCGAACCGGTCGGGTTATGGCAGCACGGATGCAACAACACGATACTGCAAGGTGGCAATTTCTGAAAAGCATCTCTCATAGCTGAGAAGTTAACCCCTAATAAGTTGCTGTCGAAATAAGGGTAAAAATTAACTTGGAATCCAGCGCCAGAAAAAATGGTAATATGATTTGCCCAGGTTGGATCGCTAACCCAAACTTGGGCATTAGGGAAATAGCGTTTAAGGAAATCTGCACCAACTTTTAACGCACCTGAGCCGCCTACAGTTTGAATAGTAACAATACGCGACGCCTCACGCATGGGATGATTATCGCCGAACAGCAGTGCCTGAGTTGCACTGCGATAAGATAATAAACCTTCCATCGGAAGATAAGAAGAAGAGCTTAACTTCTGGCGACGTAGTAGCATAGTTTGTGCTTCTGTCACTGACTGAAGCGTTGGAATAAGCTCTTGTTCGTTATAATAAAGTCCAATGCTTAGATTGACTCTGTCAGGGCGCGGATCCAATTTATAGTTTTCCATTAGTGTAAAGATGGGATCTCCTGCATAAGCATTAATATGTTGAAACATTGTGCACCTCTTATCGATTAATGGATCGATTAATACTTAACTAAATATTAGTTAATATAAAATAAATTTAGTTTTTTAGTATAAAATTTACTTAAACTGAATAATTTCGTTATTAATTAAGCTTAGTAGAAAGAGCTTATATTTATTACTATATGATAAGAAATATTTTTACTGATTAAGATTATTTATTGTTATCCATATAAACTAGAGTAATTATCGAAGCGTGAAAACTTTCCATTGAAGGTCAGTCGCACTGTTCCAAGAGGGCCATTACGTTGTTTACCGATAATGATTTCAGCGATACCCTTCAGATCACTATTTTCGTTGTATACTTCATCGCGGTAGATAAACATAATTAGGTCAGCATCCTGTTCAATGGAGCCTGATTCGCGAAGGTCAGAGTTAACTGGACGTTTGTCGGCGCGTTGCTCTAAACTTCTGTTTAGCTGTGATAAAGCTACTACAGGTACCTGTAGTTCTTTGGCTAGTGCCTTTAAAGAGCGTGAAATTTCGGCGATTTCTAGCGTCCTATTCTCGGACAAAGACGGCACACGCATTAGCTGAAGATAATCGATCATGATGAGACTTAGTCCGTCGTGCTCGCGGAATATTCGCCTCGCGCGCGAACGTATGTCAGTTGGAGTCAATCTAGACGAATCATCAATATACATGTTGCATTTTTCTAATAACAATCCCATGGTGCTTGAAATACGCGCCCAATCCTCGTCATCTAATTGGCCAGTGCGAATCTGGGTTTGATCTACGCGTGATAGTGAAGCTAGCATACGCATCATAATCTGTTCGACAGGCATCTCCAAACTAAAGATAAGGACCGGTTTATCCTCAGTCATGGCAGCATTTTCGCATAGGTTCATAGCGAACGTGGTTTTGCCCATTGAAGGGCGGGCAGCGATGATGATTAGATCTGATTTTTGCAGTCCAGCGGTTTTTTTATCTAGGTCCAGATATCCGCTAGAAATGCCGGTAATACCGTGGTGTGGTTTCTGATACAGTTGTTCAATGCGTGCTACGGTATCTTCAAGAATGCGGTCTATACTCTTTGGTCCCTCATTTTTGCTAATCCTATTTTCCGCGATTTTAAATACCCGTGATTCTGCCAGATCTAGCAGATCTTCGCTGCTACGGCCCTGGGGATCATAACCAGAATCAGCTATTTCTTGTGCTACATCAATAATTTCACGCACTATAGCCCGTTCACGGACAATGTCTGCGTAGGCAGAAATATTTGCAACACTAGGGGTATTTTTTGATAATTCAGCTAGATACGCAAAACCACCGACTGACTCTAGTTTTCCTTTTTGTTCTAGATACTCTGAAAGAGTGATTAAATCAATTGGTTGATTAAGATCAAGAAGGCTTTGCATTTCTATAAATATCTGTCGGTGTGAACGGTTAAAAAAATCATTGCCGCTCACTCGCTCAGCGACATTATCCCAGCGTTTATTATCTAACATTAATCCACCTAGCACCGACTGCTCAGCTTCTAACGAATGTGGCGGCATTTTTAAACTTTCAACTTGACGGTCGCGGTAACAATTTGCTTTATTAAAAAATTTTTTTTCTGACATGAAATAGTATTTAGCCTAATTAGATTAGTATTAAGATAAAGTTAAAATAAAAGATCCTTCATACATATTCGGTTATGACAAGTAGTATCAACTTTGCAGTTGATCAAGATCATTCTTGCTAACAATTTTTAATTAAATACTAGTTTTAATAATTGTTACTACGTGCCATATAAATGGTTGATATAGGCTAATGCGTTGATTAAAACCTCAGGTCCAGCACTATGTAGTTTAGCTTTCTCACTTAAATAGTATCGCCACTGCCGCGCCCCAGGTATGCCTTTAAATAACCCCAGCATATGGCGAGTAATATGGTTTAATGCTGTACCTCTAATTAATTCTTTTTCAATATAAGGTAACATAGCGTCAATTACCAGTTTCAGATTTGTTATTAGATCGGTCTCACAAAATATCTGGCTATCAATATAGCGCAATATACCTGGATTTTGATAGGCTTCACGTCCCATCATAACTCCATCGATACACTTTAGATGGTCTTGCGCGTCACCTATAGTTTTAATGTTGCCGTTAAGTATCACTGTAAGTGCAGGAAAATCTTTTTTGATGTTATAAACACGATTATAATCTAGCTCTGGTATCTCTCGGTTTTTTTTAGAGCGAAGGCCATTAAGACAGGCTTTACGAGCGTGGATAATAACAGTTTTACAACCCCCTTGATTAGCTACTGCATCGATAAACTCGCATAAAAACGCGTAACTATCATGCTCATCAATACCGATACGTGTTTTTACCGTTACTGGCAGTGTTACCGCTTCTTGCATTGCAGCAACACATTCTGCTACGCGCTTTTTTTCTGCCATAAGATATGCACCAAAACTGCCTTTTTGTACACGATAGGAAGGACAACCAACATTGAGATTAATTTCATCATAGCCCCTCTCTGCAGCCATTCTTGCACAGCAAGCTAGTACAGTTGGTTCACAACCGCCCAATTGTAGCGCTAAAGGATGCTCTGCCTCATTATAGGCTAGGTAATCTTTTTTACCGAATAAAAGTGCGTTAGTAGTCACCATTTCGGTATACAGTAATGCGCGTCGGCTAAGTTGACGCAGGAAAAATCGACAATGACGATCGGTCCAGTTTAACATCGGCGCGACGCTAAAGCGGCCAGGGGCTAGAGTTACCATTCTAGCTGATTCTTTTATTAAAGACTGCATATTTAAACACTTCATATTAATATGATTCGATCATGATTACGACTGCTGAATGATTCATACACTGAATGCAGTAATTCTACCACATTATTAATTATTTTCTGTGCCTACCATCTACTCTGGGCTCAGAGCGCATACAGTTTATTCTTTTTTATTGTCTCTTGTTTGATTTGTTTTTTTTGTTTATATAAATTATATATTATTATTTTTAGTAACAATATTAAATTAATAGTTATGTAGTAACTTTATTTAAAAAAAATAAACAAAATTTTTTAAAAAAAAATTAATCTCACTTAAGTTAGTTATCTTATTTATTTGATAGAGGTATTACTATTTTAATTAATTTTAAAAGAATTAGTTAATATTTATTAGTCAATAGAATACACCTTTTTATAGTTAGTTATAGAAATTATAATTAATTATAAAAAATATAATTTATATCTAAGTTAAGTAAATATCTATTAATGCACTAGTATAGTGTTTAATAGCTACATTATGTTGTTACTTTCTTAAAAAAATAAAGTATTTTTAATATTACCTTTATCTTATTAACTAGGAAGCAAGCTGAATGAAAGCTATTACTGATAACCTACTGCTTATCCAGGCAGAACAATTATGTGAGCAAAGGAGCGTCCGCATGACTCCGTTGCGGATGGAGGTTTTGCGTCTGATATCTCAACAAAACGGTGCGATAAGCGCTTATGATTTACTAAATCTATTGCGCCAGTCAGAACCACATGCAAAGCCGCCAACTATATATCGTGCGCTTGATTTTCTACGTGAACAAAGGTTTATCCATCGCGTTGAGTCAACAAATAGTTTTATGCTCTGCCATCATTTAACTGAGCCTTTACATACCTCAGTTTTTTTTATATGCGATCGCTGTGGATTAGTTACCGAACAGAAAACTAAGAATACAAAAAATATTATGAAACGCATGGCCTCTACGGCTGGTTTTTTTGTCTTTCATACCGTTATGGAGGTGCACGGATTATGCCTAAGTTGCCATAGCGCGGTGTAATTAAACAAGCTAAATTTATCAGCTTGTAAGAAATTATAATACGAGAATCCTGTATTAACAGTAATTGGAACTAGATAAACCTGATAATAGCCAGTAATATGCTGCATTGCGAACATAGGGTAGTTGCCAGTAACTAAACAAAATTAATTTAATTTAAATAATTAAAATTGTTAAAATTATTTTTAATATTAATAACTTCTAGTTAAATTATGCTGCTTTTATAAAGAAACTGATAATTTTCTCAATAGCGAATTATTTTTTTTATTTATACTATTAAATTAATAAACTCTGTACTTAATAGTATTAACTTTAATACTACCATAAATATGGTATTACTTTTCTATTTTTTCCATAGCGTTACTAAAAAAACTAAGAGGCTTTACAGAAAAAATGTCTTGTTGTCATATTTTTTTTTATAATCTATTAAATAGCATGCTGAAATTTCTAGTAAAAAGTAAAATTGTTCCAGCTGGTTTACGTAATGCAGCATGTCTGGATACCAGACAGCCTATTATTTATATTCTACCTTATAATTCTAAGATAGATTTATTAACTTTACGTATGCAATGCTTGCAACAGGATTTACCTGATCCTATTAAGCCGCTTCAGATCAATAATTTCAGCATGCCTAGATGTATTTTTACTTATGAAAATACACGATTATTATCACGTTACCCTAAAAAATCTACATCCGTCTCTTTAGTTAATCGTTATCTAGATTTATATCGCTTAAATTCTGACCTAGATATACAAATTATACTTATTTTCATTATTTTCGGCCGTTCTCCGGGGAGAGAAATAAAAAATCATTCCCTAGTTTTTCAGTTAAAACTAGTAAAAATAATTAAAAAAATTTTTACGGTAATTTGGTTTGGTCGAGATAGTTTTATACACTTTTCCCGCCCGTTATCTATGCGTGATTTAATAACTAAACACGGTACACACAAATCTATATCCCAGAACCTTATTAGATTAGCACGAATATACTTTACCAGACAGCACCTAGTAATGATTGGACCGCGTTTGCCGGTGCGTAAGGATTTATTCAAAAAAATACTAGAATATAAAATAATTAAAAAATCGATACAAAATGAAGCACGTAGTAAAAAACTGTCAGTAAAAAAAGCACAGCAAAATGCTATTAAACTTCTGGAAGAGATCGCTGCTAACTTCTCATATGAAGCAATTCGCCTGTTTGATCGATTACTAGGTTGTACCTGGAACTGGTGTTACCAGGGAATATATGTGCGTAATGCCGAGCGAGTTCGTACATTAGCAGAAAAAGGCCATAAGATAGTCTATCTTCCCTGCCACCGTAGCCATATGGATTACTTACTGCTCTCTTACGTTATATATCATCAAGGTTTAGTACCGCCGCATATCGCCGCAGGCATTAACCTAAATTTTTGGCCGGCTGGCACGATTTTCCGACGCTTGGGTGCATTCTTTATACGTCGCACTTTTAAAGCTAATAAGCTTTACTCCAATATTTTCCGTGAATACCTTGGTGAGTTATTTAACCGTGGCTACTCGGTAGAGTATTTTATTGAAGGAGGACGCTCCAGAACCGGACGTCTGCTGGAGCCAAAAACTGGTATACTGACTATGACCATCCAGACTATGCTACGCGGTGGTAATCTACCTATTACGCTAGTACCAATTTATATTGGCTATGAGCATGTTATAGAAGTAGCTAACTATGCTAATGAGTTACGCAGTACGACAAAAAAATATAGTTTTTTTTATCAAAAAATACCTAGCTTACGTAAGCTAGGTAAAGGCTATGTTACTTTTGGCGACCCAATACATCTAGATACTTGGCTATCTCAAGAAGTACCGCATTGGCGTGATTCCATTAATTCTATAGAAATCCAACGGCCTAAATGGTTATCACTAGTGGTGGATAAGATAGCCACCACCATTATGGTACGTATTAATAATGCCGCAGTTGTTAATGCGATTAACATTTGCTCCAGCATCTTATTAGTATCATGCCAGTATTCGCTAACTCGCACACAGTTGCTGTCGCAACTTACCTGTTATCTGGACTTACTTCGTAATGTGCCTTATGCATATGATGTTACTGTTCCCAATATGATGCCTGAGGAGTTATTTGAACATGCGTTAGCGATGAATAAGTTTTCTATTCAAAATAATACTGTTAGTGATATTATCTTTTTATCAAGAGAACAAATAATATTAATGAATTATTATCGTAATAATATTCAGCATCTTTTAGTATTACCGTCTCTAGTAGCAAATATAATTTATTATAACCACGGTATCGCTCTTGAACAGTTAAAGCAACGTATTTTAATACTTTATCCTTTATTCAAAGCAGAGCTGTTTATGTGCTATAGTAAGCAACAATTACTTACGGTTATCGATGATCTTATTACAGAACTGTCGCGGCAGGGTTTATTAAAAAAACAGGTATCATCATTATATCCAGTACCGCTTAAACTTTTTTCTTTACAGTTGCTCGCTGCCTGTGTGAACGAAATTTTACAGCGTTATAATATAATTTTTTCATTATTACGCATCTATCCTCAGATAAACAGGGACACTCTGGGAAAAAAAAGCCGAATAATTGCTCAACAACTATCGGTATTATACGGAATTAATGCACCTGATTTTTTTGACAAAACTATTTTCTCTACCATAATCAGTACACTGCGTTCAGAAGGATATATCAATGATAATAGTAATAATATCAATGAAAAATTAAGCAAAATGTGTTCTATATTAAGCGAATTAATTACACCTGAGGTGCTTAAAACTATTCAATATGCTAGTATAATGATGATTAACAAACCAAATATAACTACACTGCCAACTGCACAGTCAGCAGACTAAGTACTTACAAATAAATCTATCAAAAAAAATTTGCATAAAATGCAAGAAAATTTAATTAATCAAAACCTAAATATTAATTATAATTATAGTATTTTGTGGTAGTTAAAAAAAGATATTGTTTTTTATATAAAAACTACTTTTAGTTACGCCAAGATTTATATCGGTTAATCAATCCATTAGTAGAACTATCATGTGAAGTTATATAATCATCTTGCACTAGTTCAGGTAATATTTTATTAGCAAGTTGCTTACCTAACTCAACGCCCCATTGATCAAAGGAGTAAATGTTTAATATTACTCCTTGGGTAAAAATCTTATGCTCATATAAGGCAATTAGTGCCCCTAAACTATAGGGGGTAATCTTACGCAATAAAATTGAGTTAGTTGGACGATTACCCTCAAAAACCTTAAATGGTATTATATTCGGCTCAGGCATTTTAACATAATTATAAAATTCCTGTTTTATAAATTTCCGAGCTTTACCAAAAGCTAACGCTTCGGTCTGTGCAAAAAAGTTCGAAAGTAACTTAGCGTGATGATCATTCATAGGATTGTGGCTAATAGCAGGTGCAATAAAATCACAGGGAATAATTTTAGTACCTTGATGAAGTAGTTGATAGAAAGCATGCTGCCCATTCGTGCCAGGTTCCCCCCAAATAATAGGACCTGTTTGGTAACTAACCGTCTGACCATTACGATCAACATTTTTACCATTAGACTCCATATTTACCTGTTGTAAATATGCAGGTAAGCGATGCATGTATTGATCATACGGCAAAATAGCCTCTGTTTCTACGCCAAAAAAATTATTATACCAAATGCTGATTAGCGCTAGTAGCACTGGTAAATTTTTATCTAGAGGCATTTTAGTAAAATGCTGATCCATCGCATGCGCGCCAATGAGTAATTTCTCAAAATTGTGAAAACCTATTGATAATGCGATTGATAGTCCTATGGCAGACCATAGCGAATAGCGTCCGCCGACCCAGTCCCAAAATTCAAATATGTTATCGGTATTAATACCAAATTTAGCTACTGCTTTTTTATTAGTGGACAATGCGACAAAATGATGTGCAATATGTTTCTCATTTTTTGCAGTTTGTAAAAACCAATCACGAGCGCTATTAGCATTGGTCATAGTTTCTTGCGTGGTAAAAGTTTTAGAGGCTACTAAAAATAAGGTGGTTGCTGGATCCAGATGTTTTATTGTTTCAGTAAGATGTGTTCCGTCAATATTGGAAATAAAATGCATATTTATATGATTTTTATAAGGCCGTAGTGCCTCTGTAACCATATAAGGTCCTAGATCGGAACCACCGATACCAATATTAACGACATCGGTGATAATCTTTTTAGTATAACCTTTCCAATCACCATTAATGATACTTGTGCAAAACTTTTTAATCTTGTCTAGTACTGCGTTGACGTCAGGCATGACATCTTTACCGTCTAATTTTATGGAAGTATTACTGCGGTTACGTAACGCAGTATGCAGCACTGCACGATTCTCAGTATAATTAATTTTCTCACCGCTGAACATAGCGAAGATAGCTTCTTTTAGGCCGCTTGCCTCAGCAAGCGCTAACAATTTAATGATTGTCTCTTGAGTAATGCGATTTTTGGAAAAATCTACTAGCATCTGATTGCTAAAAGTTGACGAAAAAGAAAAAAAACGTTGTGGATCTTTGGCAAAGAGTTCACTTATTTGCACGTCTTTCAGGGTATCAAAATGTTTTTGTAGTACTTGCCAGGCTGTATTTTTACTTGGATTAATATTTTTCATATAGACCACTCTTATCTATAAAGAGTAACTGAAGTTACTGTACACATAAACTTTATTCAAAATTTTTATAAATAAACCTAGTAACTAAGTTTACTACAATATAGTAAAATTATCTTTTACCATAACAGATACTAAGATAAATTCTACGTATCCTACTCTAGGAGTATCCAGAGTAAATTTATTTTTTTTAAATGAAATGGTCTACAAGCAAATAAAATGCTTGCGGTAGTAAGCTAGTTCTTCTATTGACTTACGAATGTCGTCTAGTGCCTGATGGGTATTTTCCTGGTTTAGGCCATCTATGATGGCTGGTTTCCAGCGTAGTGCCAGCTCTTTCAAAGTGCTTACATCTAGATACCTATAATGGAAATACGCCTCTAGTTTCGGCATGTATTTAAATAAAAAACGCCGATCTTGGCCTATACTATTACCACAAATTGGTGATTTACCAGCAGGTACCCATTTAGTCAAAAATGCTAATGTTTCTTTTTCCGCTATAGTTTCATCAAATTTGCTTTGATGCACCCGTTTGACTAAGCCGTTTGCGGTGTGAGTATGCAGATTCCAGTTATCCATGAGTGCCAGCTGTGCTTCGGATTGATGTATTGCTAAAACTGGTCCTTCTGCTAAAATTGTTAAATTAGCATTGGTAACTATAGTTGCTATCTCAAGAATACAATCAATCTCTGGATTGAGTCCGGTCATTTCTAAATCTATCCAAATTAGATTATTATTCATTAATATAATTTGTTCATATAATTAATATTTATGTTTATGTTATTATTTATTTTTAATAAATAATTATTATTTAATAATAAATTTTCTATTTTAATCCTTTTTTTTACATTACTTGATAAGTAATAAAAAGAGGTTCCTGTGATATATAGATTAAAAATAATTTTGCAATATTTCTTGACAGTACGATGGTTAACTAAGTTCGTTGGCTGGGGAGCAGAATTATGTGGTGGATGGTTAACTCATGTAATTATTTTGCTATTTGTGTATATTTATAAAGTAAATATACAAGAAGCACAGCAACCTGATATAACTAAGTATTCTACTTTCAATGAATTTTTTATTCGTTTACTACGTAACGATGCTCGACCTATTGATACTAATCCTAGTCTACTTGTTATGCCAGTAGACGGGATTATATCTCAATTTGGCTATATCAAAGGAAATAGCCTTTTTCAAGCTAAAGGTCATTATTATAGTCTTGAAGCCTTGTTAGCTGGAAATAAAGGCATGATAGAGCAGTTTCGTAACGGTAGTTACACGACTATTTATTTGTCTCCTAGGGATTATCATCGCGTACATATGCCATGTAATGGTATTCTACGTGAAATGATGTATATACCAGGAAAATTATTTTCTGTTAATATGTTTGCTGTAGATAATATTCCTAATTTGTTCGCCCGTAATAAACGGATTGTTTGTCTATTTGATACTAAATTTGGCCCAATAGCATTAATTTTAGTAGGTGCTGTCATCGTAGGCAGTATTGAAACTGTTTGGGCTGGTACTATCACTTCATCGCGATCAGTCATGATTAAACACTGGTATTATTCAAAGGAAAATACCGCTAATTCAGTTCTTCTACTAAAAGGAGAAGAAATGGGTCTTTTTAAGCTTGGTTCTACTGTAATTGTTTTATTTAATGCTAGTAATATACTACTAGATGATTGTCTGTGTATAAATCATATTACTCGCGTTGGTCAACGGTTAGCTTACGGCATCGCGTCAATAAATACTTAATAAGTTAAATCATTTTAAAAATAAAAATATTTAATATTTATCTATATATTTAATACACCTAGTTAGATTGGTTCTAGTAAAAATTAAATGTAATAATTTTATATTAAAAATCTTAATTGATATTATAGATAATATCTATTAATAATAAATATTATATATTTAAATAATTATATATTAAACTATGCTTTTTTAATGAGACTAAGATAAAATATTATTAATATAATGATTGACATGATGTTAAAAGACTGTACAATAGGTTTCTCTTACGAGAAAGTAGTAGAAAATATTTACTTAACATTGTTCTTTAAAAATTTAATAAATAATTTGTGTGGGCACTCATTAGAAATTATCTAAGATAGCAGTAAAAATAACTCTTAAAGAGTAATTAATAACAGTTAATTATGATCTCTTTAAGTATCAAACTTTAAATTGAAGAGTTTGATCATAGCTCAGATTAAACGCTGGCGGCAAGCCTAACACATGCAAGTCGAGCGGCAACGGAAAAGAAGTAGTAATAATCTTCTTTGCCGGCGAGCGGCGGACGGGTGAGTAATGTCTGGGGATCTGCCTGATGGAGGGGGATAACTATTGGAAACGGTAGCTAATACCGCATAAAGTCAATTTAAGACCAAAATGGGGGACCTAAGGGCCTCATGCCATCAGATGAACCTAGATGGGATTAGCTAGTAGGTGGAGTAATGGCCCACCTAGGCAACGATCCCTAGCTGGTCTGAGAGGATAACCAGCCACACTGGAACTGAGATACGGTCCAGACTCCTACGGGAGGCAGCAGTGGGGAATATTGCACAATGGGGGAAACCCTGATGCAGCTATGTCGCGTGTGTGAAGAAGGCCTTCGGGTTGTAAAGCACTTTCAATGGGGAGGAAGGTAGCAATGCAAATAACGTTGCTGATTGACGTTACCCGTAGAAGAAGCACCGGCTAACTCCGTGCCAGCAGCCGCGGTAATACGGAGGGTGCAAGCGTTAATCGGAATTACTGGGCGTAAAGCGTACGCAGGCGGTTTGTTAAGTCAGATGTGAAATCCCTGGGCTTAACCTAGGAACTGCATTTGAAACTGGCAAACTAGAGTCTCGTAGAGGGGGGTAGAATTTCAGGTGTAGCGGTGAAATGCGTAGAGATCTGGAGGAATACCGATGGCGAAGGCAGCCCCCTGGACAAAGACTGACGCTCAAGTACGAAAGCATGGGGAGCAAACAGGATTAGATACCCTGGTAGTCCATGCCGTAAACAATGTCGATTTGAAGGTTGTGGCCTTGAGCCGTGGCTTTCGAAGCTAACGCGTTAAATCGACCGCCTGGGGAGTACGGCCGCAAGGTTAAAACTCAAATGAATTGACGGGGGCCCGCACAAGCGGTGGAGCATGTGGTTTAATTCGATGCAACGCGAAAAACCTTACCTACTCTTGACATCCAGAGAACTAAATAGAGATATTTAGGTGCCTTCGGGAACTCTGAGACAGGTGCTGCATGGCTGTCGTCAGCTCGTGTTGTGAAATGTTGGGTTAAGTCCCGCAACGAGCGCAACCCTTATCCTTTGTTGCCAGCGATACGGTCGGGAACTCAAAGGAGACTGCCGGTGATAAACTGGAGGAAGGTAAGGATGACGTCAAGTCATCATGGCCCTTACGAGTAGGGCTACACACGTGCTACAATGGTGCATACAAAGAGATGCTAACTCGCGAGAATCAGCAAACCTCATAAAGTGCGTCGTAGTCCGGATTGGAGTCTGCAATTCGACTCCATGAAGTCGGAATCGCTAGTAATCGTGGATCAGAATGCCACGGTGAATACGTTCCCGGGCCTTGTACACACCGCCCGTCACACCATGGGAGTGAGTTGCAAAAGAAGTAGGTAGCTTAACCTCCGGGAAGGCGCTTACCACTTTGTGGTTCATGACTGGGGTGAAGTCGTAACAAGGTAACCGTAGGGGAACCTGCGGTTGGATCACCTCCTTACCAAAAAAAGGATATTTCGAGTGAAGTGCCCACACAAATTATTTATTAAGAATAATAACAAGCAAAAAAATATAGGCTTGTAGCTCAGATGGTTAGAGCGCACCCCTGATAAGGGTGAGGTCAGTGGTTCAAGTCCACTCAGGCCTACCAACTGTGCTAGCATATTTTATATAATGTAGTAGGGGCTATAGCTCAGCTGGTAGAGCGCCTGCTTTGCACACAGGAGGTCAGCGGTTCGATTCCGCTTAGCTCCATTATCCTTAATTAAATATTATTTATTATAAATAAAATAAATAATGCTGCTCTTTAACAATTAGGAATTAAGTGAAAACTTAACATTAATACTAATAATGTATAAGCGTTAATGTTTTGTTTAAAAAACAGCTTAGGGTTGTAAGGTTAAGTGACTAAGCGTACACGGTGGCTGCCTAGGCAGTCAGAGGCGATGAAGGACGTGCTAATCTGCGAAAAGCGCCGGTGAGCTGATATGAAGCGTTATTAGCCGACGATATCCGAATGGGAAAACCCGATGCAACAAATTGCATCATCTTCAAGTAAATACATAGCTTGACGAGGCGAACCAGGGGAACTGAAACATCTCAGTACCTTGAGGAAAAGAAATCAATCGAGATTCCCTTAGTAGCGGCGAGCGAACCGGGAATAGCCCAGAGCCATCATCAGTTTATACATCAGAAAAACGGTCTGGAAAGTCCGGCGAAACAGGGTGATAGCCCCGTATTTAAAGTTGTATTTGCTGTGAGCTCAATTGAGTAGAACGGGACACGTGATATCCTGTTTGAAGATGGGGGGACCATCCTCCAAGGCTAAATACTCCTGACTGACCGATAGTGAACTAGTACCGTGAGGGAAAGGTGAAAAGAACCCCGGTGAGGGGAGTGAAATAGAACCTAAAACCGTGTACGTACAAACAGTGGGAGCATCTTTTAGGATGTGACTGCGTACCTTTTGTATAATGGGTCAGCGACTTATATTCTGTAGCAAGGTTAACTGTATAAAGGGAGCCGTAGGGAAACCGAGTCTTAACTGGGCGTTAAGTTGCAGGGTATAGACCCGAAACCCGGTGATCTAGCTATGAGCAGGTTAAAAGTTAGGTAACACTAACTGGAGGACCGAACCAACTAATGTTGAAAAATTAGTGGATGACTTGTGGTTAGGGGTGAAAGGCCAATCAAACCGGGAGATATCTGGTTCTCCCCGAAAGCTATTTAGGTAGCGTCTTGTAAATTCATCTACGGGGGTAGAGCTCTGTTTCGGTTAGGGGTCCAGCCCGGATTACCAACCCGATGCAAACTGCGAATACCGTAGAATGTTATTACGGGAGACACACGGCGGGTGCTAACGTCCGTCGTGAAAAGGGAAACAACCCAGACCGCCAGCTAAGGTCCCTAAGTCATGGTTAAGTGGGAAACGATGTGGGAAGTCTTAGACAGCCAGGATGTTGGCTTAGAAGCAGCCATCATTTAAAGAAAGCGTAATAGCTCACTGGTCGAGTCAGCCTGCGCGGAAGATGTAACGGGGCTAAACCATGCACCGAAGCTGCGGCAACGAACGTGTTAATTTAACATGATTTTAGATAATAAAATCTAGTTATATTAAAGAGATACGTCTGTTGGGTAGGGGAGCGTTCTGTAAGCCTGAGAAGGTTTACCGTGAGGTAAATTGGAGGTATCAGAAGTGCGAATGCTGACATAAGTAACGATAAAGCGGGTGAAAAACCCGCTCGCCGGAAGACTAAGGGTTCCTGTTCAACGTTAATCGGAGCAGGGTAAGTCGATACCTAAGGCGAGACCGAAAGGTGTAGTCGATGGACAACAGGTTAATATTCCTGTACTAGGTGTGACTGCGAAGTGGGGACGAAGAAAGCTAGGTTCGCCGGATAACGGTTATTCCGGTTCAAGCGTGTAGGTGGAAAAAGTAGGCAAATCCGCTTTTTCATAACATTAAGGCGTGATAACGAGCCACTACGGTGGTGAAGGAATTAATGCTACGCTTCCAGGAAAAGCCTCTAAGCATCAGGTTACATCAAATCGTACCCAAAACCGACACAGGTGGTCAGGTAGAGAATACCCAGGCGCTTGAGAGAACTCGGGTGAAGGAACTAGGCAAAATGGTGCCGTAACTTCGGGAGAAGGCACGCTGGTATGTAAGTAAAGGGACTTGCTCCCAGAGCTGAAGCCAGTCGCAGATATCAGCTGGCTGCAACTGTTTATTAAAAACACAGCACTGTGCAAACACGAAAGTGGACGTATACGGTGTGACGCCTGCCCGGTGCCGGAAGGTTAATTGATGGGGTTATCCTTAAATGGAAAAGCTCTTGATTGAAGCCCCGGTAAACGGCGGCCGTAACTATAACGGTCCTAAGGTAGCGAAACTCCTTGTCGGGTAAGTTCCGACCTGCACGAATGGCGTAATGATGGCCAGGCTGTCTCCACCCGAGACTCAGTGAAATTGAATTCACCGTGAAGATGCGGTGTACCCGCGGCAAGACGGAAAGACCCCGTGAACCTTTACTATAACTTGACACTGAATATTGAATCTTAATGTGTAGAATAGGTGGGAGGCTTTGAAGTGTAGACGTCAGTCTACATGGAGCCAACCTTGAAATACCACCCTTTAATGTTTGATGTTCTAACTCAGGCTCGTAATCCGGGTCGAGGACAGTGTCTGGTGGGTAGTTTGACTGGGGCGGTCTCCTCCTAAAAGGTAACGGAGGAGCACAAAGGTTAGCTAATCACGGTCGGACATCGTGAGGTTAGTGCAAAGGCATAAGCTAGCTTAACTGCGAGAGTGACAGCTCGAGCAGATGCGAAAGCAGGTCTTAGTGATCCGGTGGTTCTGCATGGAATGGCCATCGCTCAACGAATAAAAGGTACTCCGGGGATAACAGGCTGATACCGCCCAAGAGTTCATATCGACGGCGGTGTTTGGCACCTCGATGTCGGCTCATCACATCCTGGGGCTGAAGCAGGTCCCAAGGGTATGGCTGTTCGCCATTTAAAGTGGTACGCGAGCTGGGTTTAGAACGTCGTGAGACAGTTCGGTCCCTATCTGCCGTGGGCGTTGGAAGATTGAGAGGGGCTACTCCTAGTACGAGAGGACTGGAGTGGACGCACCACTGGTGTTCAGGTTGTCATGCCCATGGCATTGCCAGGTAGCTAAGTGCGGAAAAGATAACCGCTGAAAGCATCTAAGCGGGAAACTTGCCTCAAGATGAGTCTTCCCTGAGGATTTAAGCCTCCTAAAGGGACGTTAAAGACGATAACGTTGATAGGTCGGGTGTGTACACGCTGCGAGGCGTTGAGCTAACCGATACTAATGACCCGTGAGACTTAACCTTACAACACCTAAGCTGTTTTATGTATGTAAAAAAACTTTAAAGTAAACAAAAAAAATTGCCTGGCGGCATTAGCGCGGTGGTACCACCTGATCCATGCCGAACTCAGAAGTGAAACGCCGTTGCGCCGATGGTAGTGTGGGGTCTCCCCATGTGAGAGTAGGAAACTGCCAGGCAGGTTCTGATTTTAATTTGTTTAATATTTTTCTTTTAGTTTTTTGTTATAATTTATTAAGCGTAAACGTTTACGTATCTGCGTTGTATTAAGCGTATTACGTCGCCCAGTAAAGGGGTTGTTGCCTTCCTTTAATTGAAGGTGGATTGGGGTACCTATAATATGTAGTGAACTACGAAAATAATTTATTAAATAACGTTTATAAGTATCTGATAGATTTTTTACTTGAGTGCCGTGGATCACTATAACCGGAGGGTTATAGCCACCGATGTGCGCATATTTAAGTTTTATACGTCGACCGCGTACTATTGGTGGCGGACAATTGTCTACTGCTATATGTAGTAACTGATTCAGCAGTGATGTACTAATTCTGTTAGTAGCACATTGATAAGATTCATAGACCGACTTAAATAACTCGTTAAGTTTATTACCGTGTAGAGCAGAAATAAAATGTACCCTTACAAAGGCAGTAAATTTTAATCGCATGTCCAATGTTTTTTGAATTGTATTTTTTTCTTGCTTAGAAAGCAAATCACATTTATTCACTGCAATCACTAGTGAACTGCCAGTTTTTAGAATAAAACCCATTAAAGATAAATCTTGAGCTGAAATACCATTAAGAGCATCGATAATCAGCACCACCACATTGGCATTTTTAATAGACTGTAGAGTTTTTATTACAGTAATTTTTTTTACCGTGTCAGTATCAGTTAATTTACTGCGCTTACGTATACCAGCGGTATCGATAAGAATATATTCTCTTCCATTACGCTCCATCGGTATATAGATACTGTCCCGAGTCGTATCTGGAATATCAGCCACTACTACCCGTTCTTTGCCAAGAATACGGTTAATAAAGGTTGATTTACCGACGTTTGGTCGACCTACGACGGCGATTTTTATCGGTAGCAACGGCTCTTTAAAAGGCTCTGATGTTTCAGGTAAACAATCTAGTATTAACAACTTACTAAAGCAAGTATTAATCAAGTGGTTAATACCGCGTCCATGAGACGCAGCAATTGGCACGATATCTACCATTCCCAGAGCATAAAAATCACTTACCGCAATTACTCTGTCTCTGTAAGTCTCGATGTCAGTACTATCAGTTTTATTAGCGACAATGACTGTGGTTTTTTCACGTTTACGTAAATACTCAGCAATGCTCAAATCTGCTGACACCAATCCAACTTGGCTATCTACAATAAACAGGATAATATTTGCTTCTTCAATCGCCATCAGTGATGGTTCCGCTATACAGCAGGTTGTCACTACTTCACTATCGAGACTGCCAGTATCAACAACGATAAATTCATAATTATTCCATTTACCACGACCATACTTACGGTCACGCGTCAATCCTGAAACATTTGCCACTAGCGCATCATTGGTATGCGTCAGTCGATTAAACAGAGTAGATTTACCTACATTCTGGCGCCCAACTATTGCAATGATAGGTATCATTTTAAAGAGTAAATCTCCCCATTTTTTGCTTGAACGATAATCTTATTATCAACAACGATGGGCTTCGCTAGAAGCCCAGAGCTATCTACTTTTTGTTGTGCGATTAAACTACCATCATCAGTGTTAATCCAATGTAAATAGCCCTCGGAATCTCCGGTGACAATATAGCTATTATATAACACTGGTGAAGTTAAATTGCGGTGCAGTAACTCATTCTGACGCCATAGCGTCACTCCCCCCTGCAGCTTCAATGCAATCACACGGTCATTCTGATCTACCAGATAAATACGATTGTCATCTACTACTAAGTTCGTGACGGAACCTATTTTCTTTGACCACATCAACTGTCCAGAACGCAAATCCAGTGCTGCAAAGTTACCGTTATATGCCAAGGCATAAACTATACCGTTTACTACTACCGGCGTCGTCTGCACATCGTGAATCCGGTCAATATCGGTGACGCCAATTGGCTGATAAATACTCTGCTGCCAAATAAGCTGACCTTGATTTATCATTACCGCACTAACCTGACCGCTATCACCGCCTACAATAGCGGCTCCAAACGATATGGTCGGAGCGGATTCACCTCGTAGTGTCAGCGGCGGCATCTCCTCTAGGTTAACGGTCCATTTGACCGCACCGTCGGCTTCATTAAGTGCCTGCAGCATTCCGTTACTAGTATGTATTAACACCAAGCCATTGCTTACTACTGGGGTCGACAGCGCTTCGCCGATGACCGTACTTTCCCATACAAGGCTGCCGTCCTGTACTTTCAGTGCGTAAACCTTAGCTAATTCACTGCCAATATATATTTTATCATCAACCGCAGTAACGCCTCCAGAAAGCTGCGCTGGCTTCTTACGAGAAAATAAGCTAGTACGAATTGAAAGATCTGTTGACCATCTCTCTTTGCCGCTGTCTGCATCCAGAGCTTTGACCACGCCAAAACGGTCTGCAGCAAACACGTAGTCGTTCTGCCAGGCAGGGTGTAAATTGGCATAAAAATCGCCTGAGCCACTACCAACTGATCGTCTCCACACCATAGTCGGCTGAAATTGATTATTTACTTTAGGTAGTGGCGACCTAGTCACTATATCTTCTTCGCTGCTCAAACTTGCACACCCGCTGAGCAAGATAATGGATAACAGTCCTAAAAACCTAATCTTGCATAATTGCATACAGTAACTCTCAGCTCAACAAGTTTTTAAGTTTTATGCGCACCAGAGTCGACAACATGTTGGATTGCAGTGCTTTTTCATAAGCTGTTTGGGCTGCCTTATAATCCCCTTTTAGGATCTGAGCATCACCGTGTATATCATCAGCTAGCGCTGTCCAACCCTGATCTTTAATTTCTTTGAGGGTGTTTAGTGCTCCATCGATGTTTTTCTGCTGTAGCTGCACACGTGCCAGCCGAAGTTTAATAAGTGACTGCAAATTGTTTTCACTGGTTTGTTCTATCGCTTTTTTCAGTTGTTGTTCTGCGTCTACGAAAGTATTATTATTTACATATTGTTGTGCTAGCCCTAAAGAAGTTAGGGCGCCATGATTATTATTATGGTACTTTTGCAACTGCCAATAAAAACAGCCTATCAAAGCACTAAGTAGTACTACGCTTATCGCTAGCGTCTTACTGTTATAAGAATAGTTATAGATAACAAAATAACGCAGCAACCCGCGTTTTTCTTTATCATTACTACAGACTAGCATGGTGTTTTATCCTTTTATTTAAAACCTAAAAGTAATATTAGGTGCGAGACAACTTTGCTTTGTGCTAGCTTTTTCTGGTTGCCAGTAGTTAAATCTTTCACGATTACTTGCTGTGCTGCAACTTCGAGCTCACCCAGTACCAGTGCCACTCGGGCGCCGTGTTTATCGGCGCGACTAAACTGCTTTTTAAAGCTGCCGCCGCCATAGTTGATCATTAATCGCAAAGCAGGTAGCGCATCTCGCAGCTTTTCCGCAAGTAGTAGTGCCGCGCTTGTAACGTTATTACCCGATGACACTAAATAGGCATCAACGCTTAGCGGTGCAATTAAATCCATATTAACTGCCTGTAACAACAGCATCAACCGCTCTAGTCCCATGGCAAATCCTACCGCTGGCGTTGGTCTACCGCCCAGCTGCTCAACCAACCCATCGTAACGACCGCCACCACATACGGTGGTATGTGAGCCAAGACTACCGGTAGTGATCCATTCAAATACCGTACGGTTGTAGTAATCTAGTCCACGTACTAAATACGGATTAACCGTATATGAAATACGGGCCAGGTCTAACAGTTCACACAAATTAGTAAAATGATTTCTGGAATCATCATCGAGATAATCAGTAAGTACCGGTGCATCATGAAGCAAAGCTTGTACAGTAGGGTCTTTACAGTCTAAACTGTCCAATACCCGCATGGGATTTGTCTGTATACGGTAACGGCAAGCTTTGTCCAAGCTCGACTCATGACGGGTCAGGAAATCTACCAGAGCCTCACGATAGCGTGTGCGTCCTGTCATGGATCCGATAGAGTTCAACTCTAGCGACATATATTTACTGATACCAAGTGCGCGCCACCAGCGGGCGGTCAGCAGGATAAGCTCAGCATCAACTTCCGGTCCTTGCTGACCAAAAACCTCGGCCCCTATCTGATGGAACTGACGGTAACGCCCTTTCTGTGGTCGTTCATAACGAAACATTGGGCCGAGATACCAAAGACGCTGCTCCTGATTGTACAATAGGCCGTGCTCAATACAGGCGCGTACACAGCCTGCGGTACCTTCTGGACGCAGGGTAAGGCTGTCACCGTTACGATCGGCAAAAATGTACATCTCTTTTTCTACTACATTGGTAATGTCACCGATAGCCCGCTGAAATAACGGGGTCTGCTCGACGATCGGCAGACGAATTTCACTGTAGCCGTAACTAGTAAGTACTTCTTTTAACATCTCTTCAACGCGCTGCCAAAAGATCGTCTCCGCCGGTAAATAATCGTTCATGCCACGAATTGCCTGGATGTTTTTTACCATATTAAATATTTACCTATAAATATTATTTTCTATCAATAGGATAGTCGCTGGTCTGCGACGCAGGAGCAGAAAAAAGTTGCTAGCTAACTAGCTACCGTCTTCGCTGTCGTGTCAATAGTTTGCCATCTGGTGGCTTACTGCTATCGATTTTGTCGCTTAATGGCACCGAAATACTCTCATTTCTAGAGAGCTGAGTGGAAGACTGATCGGCCATGTTGGCTATTTCCTGCTGCTGGGCTTGATGATTTTGCCACCACCAGGCTCCTGTCAGGCTAATTATCACAAATAGTATTAACCACGTGAATCCTATCAGCCAATTGTCTCGCATTGTACGAGTTTTTCCCAGGGAAAAGCTCTGCATTGGGGTAACCTTGGCGATCTTAATAGGCGCTTGCTTGGGCTTGGCCATTATCGGCATCAATTCTTCTTCAGAAAGATGCACCAACCGCGCATATGAGCGGATATAGCCCCGCAAGAACGTCGAGGCGAGGTTGGGATTAGCGTGATCATTTTCAATATCGCGCACAGTAGAGACTTTCAGGCACAGTCGTTCAGCCACCGCCTGCTGGCTTAATCCCATTTTTTCGCGGGCTTGACGTAGGCGTCCACCCGTGGTGGTTAGTGCTTGATCTTGGAGGTCTTTAGTATTCATTAGCTAGGAATTACTGCTACTGGTTTTTTCGTGGAAAACTTAGCGCAAGAAAGTCTTTGGCTCTAAAGCAGCGAAACAAATCTGTAATCACTATTAGCACTGCCTGTTGAAGCAACTGTTAGGATTAAGTATCTAAAAGCAACTTAGCCACTTTTCCAGTTCCAGTTTCCAGATGAAACTTCGCTCGAGCTTAAGCAGAGCAAGTTTATAGTTATTGGTCTCTGATATGTAGGGTCCGTTTGGTCCGATCGATAACTTGGCCGGTTAACTGCCCACAAGCAGCATCGATATCTTCCCCGCGATTTTTGCGCACGATGGTAGTCAGACCGTACTCAATCAGCACGTTGGCAAAACGATTTATTCGGCTATTGGAGCTCCGGCAGTATGGTGCTCTAGGAAATGGATTCCATGGAATCAGGTTAATCTTACACGGTGTATTCTTCAAACATTCAGCTAACTGGTGTGCGTGCTCAGTACTATCGTTGATATGGCTGAGCATCACGTACTCCACCGTCACGCGTCCGTGATTGGCTTTTGATTTAGCAAGATAGCGCTGCACCGCCGACAAAAACATTTTGATGTTGTATTTGCGATTAATCGGTACAATTTGATCCCGAATCTTATCGTTTGGCGCGTGCAGCGAAATTGCCAGCGCAACATCTACCATATCGCCAAGCTTTTCCATAGCGGAAACTACACCGGAGGTCGATAGGGTTACTCGGCGTTTTGATAATCCAAAACCTAAATCGTCCAGCATTATTTCTATCGCTGGAATAACATTCCTGAGATTAAGCAACGGCTCACCCATTCCCATCATCACTACGTTAGTAATTGGACGTTGGTTAGTAACTTTGGTGGAGCGGATAATTTTTGCTGAGCGCCATAACTGGCCTATTATTTCTGATACCCGTAAATTTCGATTGAATCCCTGCTGGGCTGTTGAGCAAAAAGTGCATTTTAACGCGCAACCTACCTGGGACGATACGCATAGTGTTGCGCGGTCTTTGTCGGGAATATAGACCGTTTCAACCTGTTGGTTGCCTACATTGATCGCCCATTTAATGGTGCCGTCGGCGGATTTTTGCTCGGTGCTTACTTCCGGTGCGCGGATTTCTGTTAGCGCTTTTAGCCTAGTACGTAAAGGTTTGTTGATATCTGTCATCTGATCAAAATCATCACAGTAATAGTGATAAATCCATTTCATAACCTGATCGGCACGAAATGGCTGCTCCCCCAGCGACGCGAAGAAAACGCGTAGCTGTTGACGGTTCATATCAAGCAGGTTTAATTTCTTCTGGTTCGCACTAGCAGAAGAAGCTGATAGTGTTGCAACTGTTGTGCTTTTTAACCGAATTGTCTCAGACATTATGTTGTAATCCTAGTCTAGGTCTAGTTATTGCGCTTTATATAGCGCAAAATATATAAGAAATACCACGCTCCCTTTAGTTCTTAGGTCGTCTGACTGAGTAGACCTAGATTCTACCGCAGAGCAGCTTGGCTTAAAAGGCAAATCTGGGCTTTTCTTTTTGCGGGGGCATTGGCGCGTGTAGTATCGGCTAGCTAGGGCATAGTAGTGCCGCTAATTTTAAGGTTAGAGTGTTAAATGTTGACTTTTATGCATAGCGTAAAGCGCTTCTGCCTGCTCGAGGGACAACAAACAGCATAAGAAATACCTAGCGCGCCTCATAGAAGCGCTAGGTAATGTGGTGGAGCTGGCGGGATTCGAACCCGCGTCCGGAATTTCTCAGCCATCGGTACTACATGCTATAGTCCAATCTATATAGTTCGTTTATTAGCTGCGGACGGACACGCTACACTATTAATAAACTAGCCTGATTAAATTTAACGTTTTCGTCCCAGGCAGGACATCTACGTGATCTCTTTTCAGTTTGACCTCTTTTAATTCCTCTCCTTAAGAGAGAAGGCTAGGAAGAGAGGGAATCCTCAGTTTATTAGGCTGATTAAGCTGCCAACGCAGCAGATTCGTATTGCGAGTCGTTTGCAATTATTTTTTTGAGGCTTTTTACGAGGCCAGCCTCACCTCGGCATGCACCTTAGGTTTTGTAAATCCCGTCGAATCCAAGATCAGCCCCTAGTCCTTTGCTTTTGTTTTTGCTTTAAGGTTATTAAAACATATAGTAAAGCTATTTATTTAAGCTATCAACCCCGATTCTTTATTATTCGTCCCTTAGTTACCTGCCATTCACGCTCTTTAATTTCGATGCGTTTATCATACTCTTTTTTACCTTTAGCAACACCGATTCTTACCTTAATCCAAGTCATTTTCCAATAAATAGATAGTGCGATTACCGTATAATGTTTGTAATTCACGCAGCCAAACAGGGTGTCCAGCTCCTTTTTATTGAGCAATAGTTTACGGGTCCGCATAGGATCACAAACGACGTGTGAAGATGCTTCCGTAAAAGATTGAAAGGTAGCTCCAAATAAGTAGGCTTCACCATCTTTGAGCAGCACGTAGCTATCATTGATATTTGCTTTACCGGCTCGCAGTGATTTTACTTCCCATCCATGTAATGAAAGGCCTGCTTCTAACTCTTGCTCAATAAAGTATTCGTGTCGAGCGCGTTTATTTTGCGCTATGGTAACATAGTCGGATTTATTTACCTTTCTTGTAGCATGTAACATTATCAAGTGCTCTCCTAGAGCTAGAGCAGAAAAGCTTTCGTTATGCTGGCTGAAGTTTTTTCATCAAAAACAGACAAGGTATCGCTGATATTCCAGTCTTAGAGAGATCGTTTACGCCTTATCTTCATCTTAATATTTACGTCATTACGCTGTGCTAGGAAATAATTGTCGTTAACATATCATGTTATTAACTATAACTATAAAATGTTGGTTTATTATCAATTTGAACCAAAATATCGCTACTATTAAAGGTTAAAGTTAGGGTTTGCTGTATGATAGGTTCATGATTTAGTTCACGGCGGAAGATATAAAACCAGGTATCTGTGCCGAACGGATCCTTCATCATTGAAGTGCCAAGTATATAAGCTATCTCCTGTTTGGACATGCCGATGTAGATTTTGGCTACGTCAGCTTTGGTTAGATAATTGCCTTGATTGATATCAGGATGGTAAACCACTTGTTTAAAGATGGAACAACCGGAGGTAAAGATCAATATAACTACAGCAGTAAAAATTTTACAGCTCATAATAATCAGATTGTTCTATCAGATATCATTGATGATATCTATCATATTAATTATTACATTGCAAAAATTATAATAGCTATTATAGCTATTAACTGAATAGTGCTAAGTATGTTCAAGTCTAGTGTTAGCTAGAACACTAATTAATTATTAAGGATTCTTAATTACTACCTACTAAACTTTTCTAAGTAATTGTAATCTTTCGTATTGACTAACGCAAGAAAAACGCAAGAAAATAGTCGCCGCGACTGATCAAGATGTCCTCTAGTGTGAATCGTCGGCTAATAACGTAGCGGCTAATAAAGTATAAGTAGTATTCATATATGAGAGATCTGAGAGATCATCCCCGGCTTAGTTTTGTAAGCTTCATTCTTTGTCATCCCTTGAATCCTCGCTATTCATCCCCATAATACCCGAACTAGCGAGAAGCATGCTGAACCATGGAGAAAACTCATAATGAGTAGTAAAGAACAGAATACCCCTGGCGAGCAAGTCGCACAACAGATTGAAATAAAACAAGAACAGCAAGTAGAAGCGGCGCCTGAGACAGTAGAAGTTGTTGATCCGCGAGATAAGCGGATTGCTGAATTAGAAACAACACTAACCCAGATACAGCAGCGCGAGCGCGATAATTTATTGCGTGCCAAGGCAGAAATGGAAAACATACGCCGCCGCAGTGAGCAGGACATCGAAAAAGCGCATAAATTTGCGCTAGAACGTTTTGTTGGCGAACTTTTGCCGGTGATTGATAATTTAGAACGCGCCCTTGACATGTCGGATAAGTCTAATACAGAGTCAACTATCGAGGGCATTGAGCTGACGCTTAAATCATTACTAGATGCGGTGCGCAAATTCGGTCTTGATATAGTTAGCGATACTGATGTGCCGTTTAACCCTGAAGTACATCAAGCCATGACAATGCTAGAATCCGACAAGTATAAAGCTAATCAGGTGATGATGGTGATGCAAAAAGGCTATATCCTCAATGGTAGACTTGTTCGCCCTGCGATGGTAGCAGTATCGAAAGCTAAATCCAGTGCCCAGCCGCAACGTTGCGGCGAAAAATAAGCGCGCTAGCAGCTGTTTATAAAACAGAAGCGCGTTACTGCTGTACTGAATTTTTTATATTTATATTATATAAAGGAAATCTAGAACTAGAAAGAGCTAAACTAGCTATGCTTATTTGCGGCCGCTGGTAAAGTTGGTGACCAGACTATCGGCTGTTGACCTTGTTGCACTAACAGCTCATTAGTTTTGGAAAAATGATGACAGCCGAAGAAGCCGCGATGCGCCGATAAAGGGGAAGGGTGAAATGTTTTAAGCACATGATGACGCTTATGATCGATAATTGCACTTGTTTTTTGGGCATGGGATCCCCAAAGTAAAAATATGATCCCCGCGCGATAGGTGTTTAGTACGTTAATGACTTTAACGGTAAACTTTTGCCAACCTAAACTCGCATGAGAATGCGCTTTACCAGCCTCTACCGTAAGTACGGTATTAAGCAACATGATCCCTTGCAACGCCCAACTTTTTAGGTAACCATGGTTAGGCATAACAAAGCTAGGAATATCGCCGGCTAGCTCTTTATAGATATTCATCAGCGATGGTGGGGTAGGAACTCCTGGTTTTACGGAAAAAGATAAACCGTGGGCCTGATTAGGACCATAATATGGATCTTGACCTAGGATTACAACTTTTACCTCGCCAAGTTCGGTAAAACGAAAAGCATTAAAGACATCTTTCGATGGCGGATAGATTGTGACCCCTGCTGCCCTTTCACGAGCGACGAAAGCTAAGGTTTGCTGGAAGTATGGCAGCGTTTTTTCTTGTGCTAGAGCATCACGCCAAGTCAGCATTGGTGTCATAATACGCCCCAATAGTAAAAATAGAACCTAAGAGCATAATCTTAATCTTAGATCACGCAATAAGTTTTTTTCTCTGCGGCATATCGTCTCTTATATTATTTATACTGATCCTCTTTATTGTTTCTTTATTAGGTTTTTTTGTTCTTATCTGTATGTGCTGCCATACCAAATCACTTGGTGCGAGACCCAGCAAATGATCCCAAGATCATTACTTACTTATTTTAAATATTAAAATGAATTCTA